>CAZGIO010000055.1:1581-6595 GCA_964525975.1 uncultured bacterium | reverse complement strand
ATCACGTAATCGTATACTCTCTTTTCATTGTAAAAATCCATGACTGCATCGGTGGAGGCCCGGGAGATGTCGATGCCTTCTTCATTCATAGCTGCCACCGCGTGGGGGTTAAGCACGCCGGGTTTAAGTCCGGCGCTCTCAGCAGACACTTTGCCCTGGCTGAGATGATTGACGTAAGCTTCAGCCATCTGGCTCCGCGCTGAATTATGTATGCAAATGAACAGGACTTTTTTCATTCTTTCCTCCCTTTGATCTCATTATAGAACAGAAATGTTAATTTTTCATTAAAAACATTTAGGTACTTGACAAAATGGATTTAGGGATGTAGTATTTGTTTCGGTAGATAACGAAACAAAGGAGGATATATGAAGATTCAGATTCTGGGCATGGGATGTCCCAAATGTAAAAAACTGGAAGAAGCGGCAGTAAAGGCTCTTGAAGAGACAGGAATAAACGGTGTGATTGAAAAAGTCACAGATTCCGAGGAGATCATGAATATGGGAGTGATGATGACTCCGGCGCTGGCGGTAGACGGTGATGTCAAATCATCGGGGAAACTGCTTTCCCCTGAGGAGATCGCTGAAATACTGCGGAAAGGATGAATTATGAGGATGTTGAAGGAATTTTTCCCCGAGTTTGCTGAGAAATTGGATGAGATCGATGCGCTTTACGGTGAAAAACGGACCATCGATGAGAAGACATATCAGTTTATCTGTTTTGCGCTTTCCGTAAAAGCACGTTCCAAACCCTGTGTGCTGAAGCATTTTAAAGGCGCCCTCGATGCCGGCGCTACGGTAAAAGAACTTTCCTATATACTGGCTCTTGTCATGAGGGAAGCCGCGGGGGCTGATGACTGCTGGACCCATGATGTGATCGGTGACTGGAAAGAGATACTTGCAGGTAATATTTCCTGTAACTGCGAAGCTTAGGATGTGAGATGAAAACGGTTACGAAAAATCAATGGCTGCTCGTTGTAGCCGGTGTGTTTCTGCTTGCGTATTTTATCCCGTTCAATAAACCCGTTGTATCCGCCGCTCTTATCGAGGCGTTTGCTATGCTGGGGGAATATGCGAGGGAGCATGTGCTTCTCTGCCTTGTACCGGCTATGTTTATTGCCGGTGCCATAGCGGTTTTTTTGAACCAGCAGGCTGTGATAAAATACCTGGGGCCTTCGGCTAAGAAGGTCACAGCTTATAGTGTTGCAGCAGTATCAGGTACTATACTTGCCGTATGTTCCTGCACAGTGCTTCCGTTATTCAAGGGGATATATAAAAAAGGCGCTGGGCTGGGACCTGCCATATCATTTCTCTATTCAGGGCCAGCCATAAACGTACTGGCCATTGTCCTCACCGCCAAGGTGCTGGGCTGGAAACTGGGACTGGCCAGGGCTCTGGGGGCTGTAGTGTTCGCTTTTCTTATCGGGCTTGTTATGCATCTTCTCTTCAAGAAGGAGGATGAGTCCAGGCTTACCGATGGCCGTATGTTTGCCGGCGGAGATATGGACGGCGGCCGTAAACTCTGGCAGAACGTCCTTTACATGGTCTCCATGACAGGCATACTGATATTTGTCAACTGGGCTCCTTCAAGGGGAGCGTCCGGCGCATGGGATCTGGTGTTCAGGTATAAATATGTTATTACCGGTATATTCGGCCTTATGCTCTTATATGCTCTGATCAAATGGTTTAAAAAAAATGAACTTAAAGACTGGGTAGCTTCCACAAGAGATTTCGCGCTGCAGATACTGCCCCTTCTTTTTGCAGGTGTTCTGGTTGCAGGTTTTCTCCTGGGAAGGCCGGGGCATACTGCTTTGATCCCCACTGAATGGATCGGAGGCCTTGTGGGAGGGAATTCCATAGGGGCGAACTTCATAGCTTCGATCTCAGGGGCTCTCATGTATTTTGCCACATTAACTGAAGTACCCATAATGCAGGGTCTCCTTGGCGCAGGCATGGGTCAGGGGCCGGCGTTAGCCCTTCTCCTCGCGGGGCCGTCGCTGTCACTGCCTTCGATACTTGTCATATATGGCGAGCTGGGCTGGAAGAAGACCGCGGCGTTTGTCTCTCTTGTGGTCATCATGTCCACCATCGCAGGTCTTGTATTTGGAAACTTTGCATGATATTATATGTGTGCCCGGGGAAGGTCGGCTTCCCCGGGATCCGCTGAAGGAGAGGTGCTGATATGAATATGAGCCAGGCGGCGTCGCTGTTCAAGGCTGCCGGGGATATTACCAGACTGAGGGTGTTAAAACTGCTTTCCGTGAGAGAATGCTGCGTCTGCGAACTGTCGGGCATAACGGGCTTAAGCAATTCCACCATATCGGAGCATCTGAAAAAACTCAAGGGCTGCGGCCTTGTAAAGGAGCGGAAAAAAAGTTACTGGAGTTATTATTCACTCATACTTGACGGAGAAGAATTTAAAAGACGCTTTACAGCCCTTCTGGATTCACTTGACGATCCTCAGTTTGTAAGTGACAGTGAAAAACTCCTTGAAGGCTCTTTTACATGCCGCGGCGTGGTCATGGAAAAACCTTATGAAATGAATTGACTCTGTTTATTTTGTCATCATAATTCAATGAATGCGGTAAAAGACTGCCCGGGGAACAGCAGATCGTATCTGTAAATATTCTGTCTCCCTGTACAGGGGCGATCTTACGCCAGGGAGCGGGAATGATACTGTTTGACGGAGCATATGGCACAGTTCTCAGAAACAGGACAGGGGAGGCTTATCCCGCGGATCTTTGCCTCAAAGACCCCGCTGCTGTAATAAAGCTGCATGATGAATATATCGCAGCGGGAGCCGAAGTGATCAAATCCAATACTTTTTTGCCTTCCAGCACGGATGATTTGATGAATGTGATCTGCAGCGGTGTGGAACTGGCTGCGGAAACCGCGGGAAATCGAGCTCTAACCGCTCTTTCTCTGGGTCCTGTGGGTTCAGCGTTGAAACTGGAAATGAACTGCTATGAAGAACTGGCCAAAGCGGTTCGCGGTTTTCCCCTGGACTTTATACTGCTGGAGACTTTTACCGACCATGAAGAGTCCAGATCCGCAGTGAAATCGTTTGCGCGTTATTTCTCAATGGAATCCATCGTCGTATCCCATTACCCCGGAGAGGGTATGTCTGATATAGTATCTCTTGCTGAGACAAAAAAAATGTTTTCAGGAGCGATCCCGGGAATAAACTGTATCCCTCCAAATAAGTCCTCTTTGGAACTGTACAGCCTTCTCCTTGAAAAGTGCGGGCAGCGTGTCTATTTTTCACCCAATGCCGGAGCGCCTGGGTCCCTTATGCCCCCGTCTGATTTCAGCGCCTTTGCCGTGGATCTGCAGCCATGGATGTTCGGGGGATGCTGCGGGACAGATCCTTCATATATCAGGATGATCAGCAGTCATATTTAAGGGTATTGTCAGAAGCGTCAGTCTTCATGTATCACTTTAAACCGTTTTTTTCTGTTGATCTGTGACATGAATATCCCCGCGACGACCACGATTACGGCAAATATCTTTATAATGGTGATCTTTTCACCCAGGATGAAAAAAGCGAATACTGCTGTAAAAAGAGGGATAAGATTTGTGAAGATATTTGTGCGTGTGACACCTAGTACACGCAAAGCCCTGGTCATGAAGATGAACGCCAGGGTGGAACCAAAAAGAGCAAGCATGACAAGCGTTGTGACCAGTTCCATATTGGGTGTGACTTTTAAAAAGTCTTTACCTTCGAAATAAATAAAAAGCGGCAGAAAATAAATGGCGCCGATGAGATTCTGCGCTCTCACAATAGTAAGCGGTGAATATTTGTGAGACATCTTTTTTGCTGCAATGCCGTACGCCACTCCTGAGAAGACAGCAAACAGCAGCAGAAGCACCCCTTTTATAGACGCCTGAAAACTGGCGCTTTCTCCGCTGATGAAAAGAGCCACTCCTCCAAATGATATAAAAAGCCCGGTAATATTAAGCAGAGACAGCCGCTCGCCAAGGAGAAAGAATGTGAACAGAGGTGTCACCACCGGGATAAGGGATATGATGATAGATGCCAGGGTGGATGATACTTCAACCATCCCCAGATGCTCTCCGATGAAATAGCAGAACGGCTCAAAAAAAGCCAGGAGAAGAAACGCTGGAAAGTCCTTTTTCTCAATACGTTTTGTCCGTTTTTTGAGATAGATGAGCGGCGTCATCATTAGAGTGGAAAGGATGAGTCTTATGAACACCGTTGTCAAAGGGCCGTAATACTTAAAAACGACTTTAGTCCAGACAAATGATATGCCCCAGAATACCATGGCGGCTGTGGCGCCGGCGTAAGTGATGACTTTTTCCCGTTTCATTGGTCGATTTTACGTTAAGCGAAGCAATAGTCAAGAATTAAGTATTGAAAAACGGGATAATTGAACTAATATTGTTGTTTAAATGAAAGGAAGGGATTATGAAGAACCGGAACAGGATGCCTTGGGTCATTGAGGATGAGTATAAAGAGACAGACAATTTGAAAGAGTTTTTGATCAAGCATCCGGAGATAGAGTTCGTCTCTCTTGTTGGTGTGGATTTCATGGGCAATGACACAGACGAGAGGATCCCAGTCGAACACTTTATCGCCAACCTTGAAAGTATAATGAGCGGCGGTGTTCAGACAGACGGTTCGTCGGTAAACCTTCCCGGTATTGCGGAATTAAACGATGCAAAGATCGACTTTGTATTGGACAAAGAAAGAAAGTGGTTAATTGACTATACAGATGAACCTTCCCCTGCAGGGACTATCAGGATCCCCGCATTCTTCCGTCATGGATCTGATTATTTCTGCTCCAGGTCTCTGCTCAAAAAGACCATGGATCACTGTGAACAGAAGATAATAAAGATGTTGAACCATGATGAGGCATTTCTAAAAGAGCTTTCCGGCGACGGGGATAAGGTCACCGGTGTATCTTTCACCCTTGGGACGGAACTTGAGTTCTGGGTGCGTACTCCCGCTGATAAGGTCTCCAATGAAGAGCTGGCTGTGTCACAGATGCTCAAGGAAT
>CAZGIO010000055.1:0-1550 GCA_964525975.1 uncultured bacterium | reverse complement strand
AGAGGACAAAAGGCCAGGTGCGGTCTGCTTTGGAGGAGAGCATAAGGATGCTTTCAAATTACGGTATGGAAGTGGAGATGGGGCATAAGGAAGTGGGAGGCGTCAAGGGAAAAGTCTCATTTGACGGTTCTCTCCACGATGTCATGGAACAGCTCGAGATAGACTGGAAATATGATACACCGCTAAAAAGCGCAGATAATGAACTTTATGCAAGGATACTGATAAAAGAGGTCTTCAGAAGGAAAGGGCTGGAAGTCACGTTTGACGCAAAACCCATTGATGCTGTCGCGGGTTCAGGAGAGCATATGCATTTCGGCGCATTTTGCAAAACTGCTAAAGGGCGGAAGATGAATATTTTCGCTCCCCGTGAAAAATCTGAGTTCCTCTCTTCCCATGGCTACGGGGCGCTCATGGGTATCCTTAAAAACTGGGAATTGCTGAATCCTTATGTGACAAACAGCAATGACGCTCTGCGGAGGCTGAAACCGGGGTATGAGGCGCCTATCTGCGTGGTCTCGTCCCTTGGTGTCTCTCCTGAAAAACCATCCAGGAACAGAACAGTGCTCGTGGGTGTCATCAGCGGAGATAACCCCATGAGCGTACGATTCGAACTGAGAGCTCCCAATCCCCACACCAACACTTATCTTGCGGCTGGGGCGGTTCTCATAGCCATGGTCCAGGGCATGGAATATGCCAGTGGTAAAAAAGCGTCTGAGATGAGAAAAGAACTCTCTAAAAAGCAGGGAGATGACAGCTCCTACCTTGACAAAGGTCGGGAATATGTCACTGAAAAAAATATCTTCTCGGACTTTACCCCTGAGAAGCGCGAGTCTCTTTACGGGAAAGCTCCTGAGACGGTTTATGAGATCGTGGATCGCGGACGTGACAATGCAGATCTCCTCTTTGCGGATACACCTTATACTGATACGATACGGAGATCCTACGAGACAGCCCTTCTCAGAAGATGGGTGGTTGAGATAAGAGATAAATATCTTCCCAGGAGTATGGTTTTTGCCGCTTCTCTTGCCAGAAGAAAAGAACAGGAAAACAGGTATGCCGCTGATATGTGGGCTAAAATCGAAACCATGCGTACAAAGCTCTTTAAAAGCGATGTGAATACCCCTTCTTCAAGGGATAAGCTTGAGTTTCTCCTTGATAAAGGTGATTACAAAAAAGCGGCGCCGCTGTTTATGGAAGTCAACAATCAGATAGAGATTTTAAGTGAATATTACAGGGAATATGTGAGAAATACGCAATTTTAGGACAGAAACAGAAACAAAACCCTGTGTGAATCTGTGTGAGACTTAAAAAAGATAAATATTGCTTGATAAAACTCCCACGTTATTTTATCATAACATGGGTGAAGCATGAGTCCGCGGTTGAAAAAAAGAGGCATTTGTGCTATTTTTATGAAAGTCATCAAAGGAGGAACAGATGTGCGGAATAATCGGGTACATTGGTGATAAAAACGCCGTCCCTGTCCTTATGGAAGGACTCCGGAGGATGGAGTACAGAGGTTACGATTCCGCTGGTTTGGCCATTGTGGGAGA
>CAZGIO010000054.1:4422-9588 GCA_964525975.1 uncultured bacterium | reverse complement strand
GTTTGAAAATAAGCTTCGCTTTGAATGGGAGATGTGATGATGAACGGTCTCAGAAACCTGTTTACATGCTCCCGGCTGCCCTGTTTCACCAATCTGCTTTTTTAACATTGAAATAATTCCCACAGAAGCTAAAATTGTCATATGGAGGAGCGATGATAAAATTCGATGAAAGATCTCTGAAAAACCTGAACATCCTCATTGTGGGCGATGTGATGCTGGACAGGCATATCTGGGGTGAAGTGGAACGCATATCACCGGAAGCTCCTGTGCCTGTAGTGGATGTAAACCGTGAGACGTCGGTCCCCGGGGGCGCGTCCAATGTGGCAAATAATGTGGCCGGCCTCGGCGCCAATGCCATCCTTCTGGGAATCGTCGGGGAGGATGATTACGGCAGAGAATTAAAAACACTCCTTGAAAAGAACGGTATAGACGTGTCAGGGCTTATGGCAGACAAGAGCAGACCCACCACTGTGAAGACCAGGGTGATCGCTCATAACCAGCAGGTGGTGAGGATAGACCGGGAAATGCGCAGACCCGCGGATAAAGAGATCATGGAGAGGATCTTTCAGTTTATTAAGGACATATCTTCGTCTGTAGACGGAGTGATCATAGAAGACTACGGCAAGGGGCTTATCTCATCGGAACTGATCCGCATGATCATCGATACTTTCGCTGATAAGGAGATACCCGTTGCAGTGGATCCCAAGACAGAGCATTACGACATTTACAAGGGCGTCTCAGTGATGACACCCAACCATCATGAAGCGGGAGCCATGTTCGGCAGAAAGATAACAGACGATCGCGGCCTTCTTGAGGTGGGAGACGGCATCATGTCGGATCTGGGACTTAAAGCTCTGGCTATTACACTGGGAAAAGAGGGCATGGCTCTCTTTAATGGTGAAGGGGCAGTTTACAGGGTGCCCACAGTGGCAAAGGAAGAGTATGATGTCACAGGAGCGGGGGACACAGTCATCGCCACGCTCACTGCTATGCTGGCTGCGGGATATTCCTATGAGGATGCAGCTTTTGTCAGCAATATTGCAGCGGGGATAGTGGTTGAGACACCGGGAGTGGTCCCTGTGAAGATCAGTCAACTTAAGGAAAGGCTGAAGGATGAAGAACCTGCTATCAGCAGAATGCGCGGCTGAGACCGCCGCCGGGATGCGCCGGGAGGGTAAACAGCTGGTATTTACCAACGGCTGTTTTGACATACTCCATGTGGGGCATGTGCGGTATCTCCAGGAGGCTGAAAAGCTTGGCGACAGCCTTATCATAGGCCTGAACAGCGATGCGTCGGTTAGAAGGCTTAAGGGAGATTCAAGGCCTGTGAACAACGAGAACGACAGAGCTGAGATGCTGCTGGCATTAAGCTGTGTCGATTACGTGGTCATCTTTCATGAGGATACGCCGTATGAGATCATATCCAAAATAGTTCCCGGAGTGCTGGTCAAAGGCGGCGACTGGGATGTTGATGAGATAGTGGGCGCGGATATCGTGAAAAAAGCCGGAGGCAGGGTATTAAGCCTGCCCTTTGTTGAAGGCAGGTCCACCACCGGTGTGATCAGCAGGATACTGGAACGGGGGAGTAAATGAGAGTACTGGCTGTCATACCATCGAGGATAGGGTCCACAAGACTGCCGGGAAAACCCCTGCGCAAGATACTGGGAAAGACCATGATCCGGCGTGTGTACGAAGGCGTGGCTCAGGGGGGCGTGTACGACGTGGTCGTGGCCACAGACAGTGAAGAGATCGTGACGGAAGTGGGATCCTTCGGGGGACGCGCTGTCATGACTTCCAGCAGCCATAAGACAGGTACAGACAGGGTCTGCGAAGCAGTGCGGCTTGCAGGCGATGATTATGATATTATAGTGAATGTACAGGGCGATGAACCCCTCATACGCTTCAGTGATATAGATCTTCTGATTGATGAGTTCAGAAAAGACCCCGGTATCAAGGTGGTCACACCGGTGGCTTACGCTTCAGATGAGGATCCAGATGATCCCAATACCGTGAAAGTGGTCACTGATATGAACGGTGACGCTCTTTACTTTTCAAGATCGCCTATCCCTTATGTCCGGGGAGCGGGATTCAAAAGCCTGAAACATATTGGCGTTTATGCCTTCAGGAGAGATTTTCTGTTTGAGTTCAACCAGTGGGCCCAGACACCCCTTGAGACTACGGAGATGCTTGAGCAGCTGAGAATACTGGAAAACGGATATAAGATCAGGACAGTGTTATGGAAGACTTTTCTTCACGGAGTGGATACAGAGGAAGATATTTTTATAGTCGAAGATTATTTGAAAGGAGCAAATAGATGAAGTATATCTTTGTTACCGGAGGTGTTTTGTCATCACTGGGCAAGGGTATCGCAGCCGCATCGATCGGCAGGATACTTGAGTCCCACGGATACAGGATTTTCATGAAGAAGATGGACCCCTATATCAACGTGGATCCCGGGACCATGAGCCCGTTTCAGCATGGGGAAGTCTACGTGACAGATGACGGGGCGGAGACAGACCTGGATCTGGGGCATTATTACAGGTTCACCAATACCCCTTTGTCACAGATGAACAACTTTACAACGGGGTGTATTTATGAATCGGTGCTGAAAAAGGAAAGGCGCGGGGATTATCTGGGTAAGACAGTGCAGGTCATCCCGCATATTACAAATGAGATAAAACGCCGAATCGATGAGATAGGCGGCGAAGATGTGGATATAACCATTGCTGAAGTGGGGGGTACAGTGGGCGATATAGAGTCTCTTCCTTTCCTTGAAGCAATACGGCAGATGAAGCTTGACAAGGGCAAGGATAACGTCCTTTATCTCCATCTCACATACATACCCTATGTGAAAGCTGCAGGGGAACAGAAGACAAAACCCACTCAGCACAGCGTAAGCGAACTGCGCTCCATAGGCATACAGCCTGATATTCTCATGTGCAGGACTGAGTCCCACCTTGCAGATGCTCTGAAATCAAAGATCTCTCTCTTCTGTAACGTGGAAAAAGAAGCTGTCATCGAGGCCAGGGATGTGGAAAACATCTATGAATGCCCCCTTGTTTACAATGAACAGGGGATAGGCGAACTTATACTCGACAAGCTGAACCTGAAAAAGAAAAGCAGCGACCTTCAGAAGACATGGGCCCCCATGGTCAAGGTAGCAAAAAGCGAAAAAGACAAATCGGTGGAGATCGGCGTGGTGGGTAAATACGTTGACCTGAGAGACGCTTATAAAAGCATAATCGAATCCTTCTCCCATGCCTCCATAGCCAATAAATGCGATGTAAACCTCCACTGGCTCGAAGCACATGACCTGAACAAGGATAATTACAAGCAGAACCTGAAAGACCTGGACGGCATCCTTGTCCCGGGAGGATTTGGGGAGCGCGGAGTGGAAGGAAAGATAAGGGCTGCGCAGTATGCAAGGGAAAACAGCATACCATTTTTCGGTATATGCCTGGGCATGCAGATCGCGTCCATCGAGTTTGCCAGGAACGTCCTGGGGCTCAGCGAAGCCAACTCCATAGAGTTTGATGAGAACACACCGGATCCTGTTATTGATTTTATTCCCGAGTTGAGACATATCAAGGAAATGGGCGGCACCATGAGGCTTGGTTCATATGACTGCAGCCTGGATAAAAAAAGCCGTACATTCAAAGCTTACGGAGCACAGACAATACATGAACGCCACAGGCACAGATATGAGTTCAATAATGAATACAGGGAAGCCTTTGCAAACGGCGGCGCTCTCCTTGCAGGCATCAACGTGGACAATGACCTTGTGGAAGTACTGGAGATACCTGAACATCCCTGGTACGTGGGTGTCCAGTTCCATCCTGAGTTTAAATCAAAACCCAATGAAGCGCATCCCCTGTTCAGGGATTTCATAAAAGCTGCCATGCAGCAAAAATAAATTCTAATGCGCCGTGCAAAATACTTGCGCGGCGCTTATATATAATTTATAATTTCTTAAAACGAAATAAATTTGGAGGTATATATGGATTTCAAGGAATATATCTTTTTCCTTTATACGAATGTCATGCTGGGCCTGGGACTTCTGGAAAACCCTCTGACAAAGCAGAAGGAAGAGAATGTGCAGCTTGCTGAGTTTACGATCAAGATCCTGGATATGATCAAGGAAAAGACAGAAGGAAATCTAACCGATGAGGAAAAATCATTCCTTGACACTCATCTGGCAGATGCGAAGATGAAATATCTCGAGGTGGCTTCTGTTAAAAACAGTGATAAGAAAAAAGAAGACAACTGATGTGGAAATATATTAAACGGTATAAACTTCTTCTTGCCGCCTCCCTTGCGGCGCTGCTCCTTGTTGATTTTTCCCAGCTTCTGATCCCCAAGATCATCGGCAGGATCTATGATGAGCTGAAAGTCGCCTCGGAGATGTCATTTTTCATACAATCGGGGTTGAAGATAGCCGGTCTCGCATTTCTTGTGTTTGCTTTCAGGTTTGTCTGGAGGATCTTCCTTATACGGATGTCAAGAAAGATAGAGAGGACCATAAGGGAGAAACTCTACGGCAAGTTTCTTGATTTTTCGCAGCATTTTTACGGGAAGTGGAACACCGGAGATCTTATGGCCAGGTCCATAAGCGACATCAATCATGTGCAGAGGATGTTTTCCTTCGGTATTGTATCCATATTCGATGCCGTGGTAATGGGGATCATGACACTGCTTTTCATGTTTTCATATGATGTGACGTTCACGCTGATCGCCATATCGCCTCTGCCTCTCATGAGCCTCATAGTGCTTTTTTTCGAAAAAAAGATCCATAGACTCTCTCTTATCGTGCAGAACAGGTTTTCCAGACTCTCCACTTTTGTCCAGGAGGATTTTTCAGGGAGTTTTGTCCTGAAGTCCCTGAACAGGGAAGACGAAGAGAAAACGCGCTTTGCATCTGTTAACGAGGATTATCTTTCCAATAACGTGAAGCTGGGAAGGATACAGGCTCTCCTTCATTCATCCATTATGCTTATTATCGGCATCAGCAACGTGCTTGTGCTTTATATCGGGGGCAGGAACGTCATCAACGGTATTGCCACCAAAGGAGACCTTATAGCATTTCTCACTTATCTGAATATAATGGTCTGGCCCATGATAGCCATAGGCTTTGCCATAAACATACATCAAAGAGGACGGGCGTCTCTC
>CAZGIO010000054.1:4060-4408 GCA_964525975.1 uncultured bacterium | reverse complement strand
AGGATCGAAGAGATCCTGAATACGCCTCCAGTGATCACGGAGCCCGAAGACCCTGTCAAACTGGAAGGCCGCCCTGAAAAAGTGGCGCTGGAAGTAAAGGGGCTGAAATTCGGTTTCGACGGCAATGACAGTCTTCTCAAGGATATATCCATAGATGTGAAGCCCGGGGAGACACTGGGTATTGTGGGACGGATCGGGAGCGGCAAAAGTCTTTTGATCAAGCTCCTTACAGGCCTGCTGAAATATGAGACAGGGAGTATAAGATATAACGGCATCGAACTTAACAGGTACAGCCTGTACGACCTGAGAGACATGATCTCATATGTGCCCAAGGAACCGTTTCTGTTT
>CAZGIO010000054.1:0-4050 GCA_964525975.1 uncultured bacterium | reverse complement strand
ATCATCGTGGGTGTGCTCCCATCTGCTGCGGGTGTTCCCGGTCACACGATTGGGTGACCGTGATCCGGGCGGCGAAACGATCCGGCCCAGGAACCGTTTCTGTTTTCAACGACGATTTCTGAAAATGTCTCGTTTCATGATCCCGAAGCCTCTGAAGAAGATGTCAGAGCCGCTTTGCAGATAGCGGATATGTCTGAAGCCGTGGAAGATATGCCCCTGGGTATCGAGACGCTGCTGGGTGAACGGGGAGTCAATCTTTCAGGGGGACAGAAACAGCGGCTTACACTGGCTCGGGCCGTGATGAAAAATGCGCCGCTGTTTATCATCGATGACTCTTTTTCAAGCGTGGATACCGATACCGAAGAACGGATACTGGGAGCCATGGCGCCGCTGTTCCGTGACAAGACAGTGATCATCACCGCTCACAGGATATCCACACTCCGTTATGCGGACAGGATCATTGTCATGGATGAGGGTATGATCGCAGAAGAGGGTACCCATGACCAGCTGCTGGAGAAAAAAGGCCTCTATTATGATATCCATAACAGACAGAGGCTGGAAGAAAAACTGGGCAAGGAGTAGATGTGAATAACGCCGTTTTTGACGATAAAAAGAGAAAGTTTGACATAAAACTTGTTGGCTGGCTGCTGGGTTATGTGAAAAAACACAAGATGCTCATAATATTTACAGTGCTGCTTATGATCATCGGGGCCGCTCTGCCACTGGCAACACCTGAGATCATCCAGAAAGAATATGATGAGTTTATACCTGCCGCTGACTTCGATGGACTGCTGTCCATTGCGCTTATCCTCCTGGGTATACGGCTGGTGCTTTTTTTCACCCAGTATATGCAGGTCTACGCCATGACATATCTGGGGCAGAAGATCATGTATAATCTCAGACTGGATATCTTTTCACATATTTTGAGACTCCCCAAGAGGTTTTTTGATAAAAATCCCATTGGAAAGATCATGACCAGGGTAACCTCCGATGTGGAGGCCCTGGCGGAACTGCTTCAGTCGGGACTTGTGCTTGTTATCAGTGACTCGCTGATGCTCATGGGCATCGTCACGTTCCTGTTCCTCAAAAACTGGCTGCTCACTATGGTCACCCTTGTGGCCACATTGCCTCTCCTTTTTCTGGGGATGTACATATTCAGAAGGCATATTACCATCGTGTACAGGAGGATGAGGTCTCTCATAGCTCAGATCAATGCCTATCTCCAGGAGAGTATCGTGGGGATGAGCATCATACAGCTCTTTAACAGGCAGAATCTCGAGAGTTCAAAATTCAGGAAGATCAACGGGAACTATTATGACTCCACTGTCCAGGTGCTTATAATTAACGGGCTTTTCTTTCCGTTTATAAGTTTTCTTTCCATCATTGCCAAAGCCGCCATAATATGGTTCGGCGGCATACAGATCATGAAGATGAACCTCACCATGGGTGAACTGGCGGCTTTCCTCCTCTTCATAGAGATGTTTTTCAGACCATTGAGAGAATTGAGCCAGAGCTACAATGTATTTCAGGCAGCCATGGCGGCGTCTGAGAAGATCGATTCCATCATGTCCGAACCGGAATCCGATGTCTATGCCCTTGAGGGGGGGCGCACGGGATCTGTTGAGGGACGTATTGAGTTTCAGCATGTGTGGTTTGCCTATGACGAGGAAAACTGGGTGCTGAAGGATGTCTCTTTTACAATCGAACCAGGGGAGAGTATTGCCATAGTGGGACAGACCGGTTCGGGTAAAACCACCATCATCAACCTTATCGGCCGTTTTTACGACATACAGAAGGGGCGTATACTTGTGGACGGTACCGATATCAGGGAGTGGGACATATCCTCTCTGAGAAAAAGCCTGGGCATTGTCCTCCAGGATGTGTTCCTCTTTTCAGGAAATATACATGAGAACATCACGCTCTATAACGATGACATAAGCCAGGATGAAGTGCGCAGGATCGTCAGTTACGTGAATGCTGACAAGTTTATTGAGAAGCTTCCTGACAAATATGATACGGTTATCATGGAGAGGGGTAAGTCACTCTCCGTGGGACAGCGTCAGCTGCTTTCCTTTGCCAGGACATTGTCTTATAAACCCGCGGTACTCATACTGGATGAGGCTACGGCCAACATAGACTCTGAGACGGAAAAATATATGCAGGATGCCACGGAAAAGATGATCAGCGGAAGGACGTCGATCATCATAGCCCACAGGCTGGCCACTATCAGGAATGCAAGCAGGATCATGGTCATGCATAAGGGCGAGCTCCGGGAGATGGGGACACATGAAGAACTCATCGCTGAAAAGGGCATATACAGGGACCTGTACGAGCTGCAGTATAAAGACCAGGAATCCAGAGTCAATTGATCATATAAGAGGATCTACAAGCGGGAGAGTTGTCTGTATCATCAAATCAGATGGCTCGCTTCAACGGAAGGCCAGGCGGCTTTTTTCCATCCACCCCTTGCATATAGAAGATATGCCCAGAGCGCGGCAAGTGTGTTGCTTATCACCATGGACCACCATAGGGCATCATACGGGTATGCGGCGAGAGGTTCCGCTGCGGATCTCAATAACGGCGCTAAAAAACCGCTGTTCTGAAACAGATGATAAAGCCTCCCTGAAAGAAGGTAGACAAGGGGTATCCTGAACAGCCAGAGCCGCGAGACATTGAACAGGAAGACAGAACCTGTCTTACCCGCTCCGTTGAAAAATCCCATGAACACAAACACTATGCCGAATATGAACGAGGCTATGGAAGTGACGCGGAACATCCTCATGCCCGCTCCGATAACCGCTTCATCGTTGATGAAGAATCTCGTGAGCTGAGCTCCATAGATAAATATAAGAAGCGCTCCCGCTCCCATGATGGTCATGACAATGGCTGTGGCTTTATGAAGTCCTTTGCGCGCCATGTCAGGCTGTCCCGCTCCCAGGTTTTGTCCAACCATGGCTGTGAGGGCGTTGCTTATCCCCATGGCCGGCATCATGAAAAGACCGGTCATGCGGTTGCCGATGGAATATATGCTGATCACCACTGTGCCGAATGAGTTGACAAATCCCTGAAGAAAAAGAAAACCGAAACTGGTCATGGCCTGTGAGAGCGATGCGGGTATGCTTATTTTCAGTATCTCTCGGAACTTGGACCATTGCGGCGACATGTCTTTTCCAGACGGCATATGGGAACCGGAATATTTTCTGAAGAACCAGACCGCGAGGACGGCTCCTACAGCTCTGCTGATTAATGTGGCATAACCAGCTCCTATGGTCTTCATGGCGGGTATGAAAGCGAAACCGAATATCAGCAGCGGATCAAGAGCGATGTTTATCAGTACAGATATTATCTGGACTTTCATGGGATTTACAGTGTCTCCAAGGCCGTGTACTATGCTCTGGTAAAATATGACTATATACATGAACGGTGTCCCGAAGATGATGATCCTGATATATGCCACCGCGGAGTCGAAGATCTCCGGCGGAGTGTTCATTAGTCTCAATATATCGTCGATGAAAAAGAGCCCGAAGGAGATGAACATGGCTGTGAATATGCCCAGGAGGATCAGCAGATGGGATATGATGCTTTTGATCTCCTCCTCGTTTTTAGCCCCTTTGTATCTGGATATCAGCGCTGTCCCCGCCACTGCGAACCCGAAACCGAAAGAGGAAAGAAAGAATATAAGGGGAAAGGTCATGCCCACGATGGATACAGCTCCCCGGGCGGAGTCGCCTATATGCCCCAGCCAGAGCATGTCAGTAAGGTTGTATAGGGTCTGCATGAAGTTTGACAGCATTATGGGCAGAGAGAGGCGGATAAGGTTTTTTGTGATATTGCCCCTGGTGAGGTCCAGTTCATTTGTTTTTATCTTGCTCATGAGAAAATTATAATCTATTCGGGATGTGTGTCAATAGTAATATTTAGGAATGCGAAATAGATTTCGGGCTCATTGAACCACAAGGATCCCTGTGAATGATGGTGGACGGTGATAATTCCTTGCTTATTTACACAAAAATTGATAAAATAAAAAGAGAGGTGTGTTTTGAAAAATAT
>CAZGIO010000053.1:0-9601 GCA_964525975.1 uncultured bacterium | reverse complement strand
GCTAAAAAAACTATTTGCATGTTGATTTAGTGATACCGGAGCCTGCGGATGCAGGCTCGTAAACAGATTATTTTTTATTCAGGAACTTCAAACCCAGTACAGCTTCCTGGGTGCGTTCCATCTTTGCTGCATCTCTTGTGACGTCTGTAAAGACCTCGCGGTATTTATCCAACGCCTCTTCACCTTTGGATTCATGCCGCGCTGATTCAAAGATAAACTCAAGTATTTCTGACAGTCCTCTGAGCACAGGAGTGGCTGTCTCTATGGTCTCGTTCCAGTCCAGCTGATCTGAATTGAAACGTTCTGAAAACTTTGAAAACAGGATGCCGTTCATATCAGGATATATGAGCTTGAGCTCTTCAAACTTGTCTGTAATATCCTTCATTGAGATCTCAACAATGGGGTCGTCCAGAAAAAGAGCATCGAGGTACCGGTTGATAGCATCGATGAGAAGTCCCGCGGCACTATTCACTATCTCGTATTTTCTTTTCTTTTTCCTTTTAAACATGGAAAAAATGTTGCTGTTTTTCTCCACATCTATGCCGGATTTTTTCATCTTGTCTTCATATATCTTGACTTTTTCCTGCTCCGACATCTTGACGTCCACAAGGTTCGCCGTGATCAGAGAAGCCACAGTCTTACTCGCATCGACTTTGTCAAGGCCGGTCTTTTCTATGACTTCACTTACTGTCCTTTTCCCGTTAATTAGAGAAAGTACCTTCAGGTCCTCATTAATCAGATTAATATTATCGATACTGCTCTCTTCCTGATCCACAAGTATAAGGATAGCGTTGTCATCGGGAATAGTCTTCTTAAGCTCAGAGAGCTCATCTGTACGCCTGGCCGCTTCCAGAATAAGGTTCTGCCAGTCAACCATCATGGTCTTTTTCGGCGGCTGTTGATCTACAATAAAATTGAACTGTCCATCATTCCAGGAAAACATCTGATAAACGGCTTCGTCCGATTCCACTTTTCCATTTTTTGCAAATATAATCCATCCTTCGTTAAAATAGATCTCTCCCAGAGTATTCTGCCCCTGTATCCTCAAACAGCCTGTGCGCTGCCCAAGACCCAGCAGTTGGAACAGATCAGGTATGGAAAAATCAGCTAATGTCCCCTGTAACGACATGTATCCCCCTTTACATATCTTTCAATAAATTGTTTATTTCTTCTCGCAACGTATTGTTGACTTTTTTTATGGGTTTTTCTGCGATCTGGGGGATCTTGCTCACGATCTCCCTGATCTTTTCTATTGTTGTCTCTGTCTCTTCCCTCAAGACTCCGATCACTGTCTTCTGTCCGAATATGGTGATAAGCAGCAGTTTGTCCCCCACTCTGTTTATGTCGATATTCTCCGTGATCCCTTTGTGAAACAGTACAGTAAACTGCTGTTCGCTAAGGAGCCTGGCCAATGCCACTGTGGCTGCGAAATGGCTCGCGGACAGCGATGCCAGGGCCACGGTGTTAATATTGCCGGTATATCCGGCGACTGATACGAGTTCTCCGTTTATATCCACCAAAAACACACTCTTTGAAGATGTCTTCCAGATAAGTTCCGATAATACTTCTTCCAACTGTTTTGACTGTTCTTCTGCCATTTTCATCTTATCTGCCCTCACTTATTGATTTAAGCACAAGTTTGCTGATTGCTTTCAATGTATCAAAAACGCCAATACCCTCTACTGCTATTGCTTCAAACGAAAGATATCCTTTCGGGTTAAGTTTTGATTCCATCTCAGCAGATGTCATCACATTGCCGAGATCCATCTTATTGTACTGGATCACAAAAGGTATCGTCTCAGGATCCAGGTTCTGACTGATAAGATTGACTCTGAGGTTTTCAAGACTTTCCACGTTCTGATCCAGTCTTTCCCTCTGAGCGTCTGCCACGAACACAACGCCGTCAGCACCTTTAAGTATCAGCCGGCGGCTGGCATCATAATGAACCTGGCCCGGTACTGTATAAAGATGAAACCTTGTCTTAAAGCCCTGGACCTGTCCCAGGTCAAGGGGCAGAAAATCAAAGAAAAGAGTCCTGTCCGCTTCAGTGGCAAGAGAAACAAGCTTTCCCCTTGCTGAGGGATCGATCTGTTTATATACATACTTGATATTAGTCGTCTTACCTCCGAGGCCCGGACCGTAATAGACGATCTTGCAGTTAATTTCCCTGGATGCGTAATTTATTAACGACATGTTCCCTCCTTAATGGTCAATCCTGAAACAGACTGTCTATTTCGTTTTCTATTGCCTGTGTAAATGAATCATCAAGTTTCTCAATCTGTCCGTCGGTTCTGCTCCGTTCAACCATATCCTTCAGCACAAGAGCCAGTTTTTCAATGCTTTTTTTGACTTCAAGCCTGACAAGCCCAAGAGATGTTATATTCACCTGAAATACAACAACCATGATAATACTGCCTGCCACAATGGATATATGTATACTGTCATTGACACCTTCATGAAATAAAACTGAAAACTCAGTCTCACCAATAAGTTTTGCGAGTTCGCTCGTAGCCGCGAAATTACCCGCTGACAGGGAAGCAAAGGCGGTAGAATCGAATCTGTCCATGGTTCCGCGCATTGTAATAAGCTGTCCGCTTTTATCCACCAGAAAGACGCATTGCGACTTGGACTTACTCATAAGTTCATCCAAGATGACATTTATCTTTTCAAAGCTATCTTCATACATTATCAAGCCATCCTGAAACATAGAGACCTCCCGTTTATCTCTTTCAGTATAAAAGTTGCCGTTAAAATTGTCAACAGTATTTTAAATTGTTATTTTGTTGTAAAATACGCTGAATATGTTATTTTTTTACTGTCTGGAAAGGAAGGAACTGATGTTTTCCGCCGATTTGCATATTCATTCAACATTTTCCGACGGAGCTCTCCCGCCGGAGACCATTGCAGACCTCGCCATGGAGCGGGGGCTGGATGCCATATCCATAACAGACCATGATTCCGTGGGCGCGTATACAGACAGCCGCATACTTTTCATCCGCAGTCTGAATGTCATCCCCGGCGTGGAGATATCATGCCATCACAAAGGGGAGGAGATCCATGTGCTGGGATACTGCGTGGACCCGCAAAACAGGCATCTGCAGACAGCACTTGCAGGCATCAGAGACCACCGCCGGGAATGGGCCTCGGGGCTTCTCGGGATCGACGCTGAAATGATAGACAGCGGCAAGACCCCCATGAGAAAAGACGTGCTGAACCTTCTTGTAAAGACAGGCAGAGCAGATGACTACAGGGAAGCGTCAGGTATGATCCGGCAGGCAGGCACGGGATTTACAAGGGTCACAGTGAAAAAAGCCGCCCGGATCATCGAAGAAGCGGGAGGCATACCTGTGCTGGCGCATCCGGGGTTCTATCCCTGGGAGCCAGACACGCTTATTGCCATGTTCAAGCCCAGGGGCATCAGAGGCATTGAAGCGGACTATCCATACCATCTGAGATACAGGGAACAGTTTCATTCCAGGAAACAGTCTGAAAAGTACTGCGAAAGGCTCCACGGCCTTGCTGTCAAATATGATCTTGTCACAACGGGAGGTTCCGATACACACGGGAATGATTTTTTCCCCGTTGATACAGATTTTTCATGTCAGCTCCCTTGCTGTTTCAATCCGTAAACACTATATTTGTCTATGAGAACAAAAAAGATTCCCCTGGCTGAGATCAAGGGGCCTGTGAAACTTGTCTGCCCCATGTGCGGACATGAGAACAGCTATACACCTGGCAGTTCTTATCTCCATTGCAAAAACTGCAGCTATGTATATGCATGGAAACAGAAACAAGACCTCATCGTGGAAACTGAGTTGAGCAGAGAAAAAAAGATCATCTGACACCATTATTCCGTTGCGTTCAATGACATCTTTATATATTTTTACATCTGGAGGTATGATATGGACTATAAGATAAAAGATATAAGCCTATCCCGCTGGGGCAGGCTGGAAATCGACATGGCGGAAAAAGAAATGCCCGGCCTCATGGCCATCAGGGATAAATACCGCAGCACTCAGCCCCTGAAAGGCGCGAGGATCGCAGGTTCCCTGCACATGACCATCCAGACCGCGGTGCTGATCGAGACTCTAAAAGATCTGGGAGCTGAGATACGGTGGGCTTCATGCAACATCTTCTCAACCCAGGACCATGCGGCGGCCGCCATAGCCGAGACAGGCATCCCGGTCTTTGCCTGGAAAGGCGAGACCGAGGAGGAATACTGGTGGTGCATAGACCAGACTATCAACTGGCCCGACGGAAAAGGGCCCAACCTCATCGTGGATGACGGCGGCGACCTCACACTGCGCATGCATGAGAAGTTCCCCGCCATGCTGAAAGACGTCATCGGCTTAAGCGAGGAGACCACAACGGGGGTGCACAGGCTCTATGCCATGGAAGAGAAGAAGACGCTCCTCACACGGGCCATAAACGTCAATGACTCTGTGACCAAATCAAAATTCGACAATACATACGGCTGCAGAGAATCACTCGCAGCCGGCATCAAACGCGCGACAGACGTCATGATCGCCGGCAAGACCGTTGTAGTCTGCGGATTCGGCGAAGTGGGCAAGGGCTGCGCCCAGTCCATGAGAGGTCTGGGGGCACGGGTGCTGATAACAGAGATCGACCCCATATGCGCCCTTCAGGCGGCCATGGAAGGCTATGAAGTTGATAAGCTTGATAATATCATCGCCGCGGGAAAAGGAGATATATTCGTCACTGCAACGGGCAATAAAGATGTGATCTCTTTCAGCCACATGGAACAGATGAAAGACGAGGCTATCGTCTGCAATATCGGGCACTTCGACAACGAGATCGAAGTAGCGCCCCTCATGAAAAATGATGAGATCAGACGGCTAAACATCAAACCCCTGGTGGATAAGTTCATCTTCCCCGACGGACATTCGATCATACTGCTTTCAGAAGGACGTCTTGTAAACCTGGGCAACGCAACGGGTCATCCCTCATTTGTCATGAGCGCCTCTTTTTCCAACCAGGTGCTGGCTCAGATATCGCTCTTCAACGAGACGGATAAATACGAAAGAGGGCATGTGTACATGCTGCCTAAAAAACTGGACGAGGAAGTGGCAAGGCTTCATCTGGAGAAGCTGGGAGTCAACCTCACAAGGCTGTCACAGGAACAGGCGGACTACATCTCTGTGGACCCCGACGGCCCCTACAAACCGGAACATTACAGATACTGACAATTTTCCGGAGGGGCAAGCCCCTCCGGAAAAACTTATATCCCCTTTAAATGATAAATAAAAGATCGTGATTACTGCGAGAACATATATCGTTTGACTTTATTGGTGGAAGTCTTGGGAAGCTCTTCCAGGCTGATCTCAAATTCTCTGGGCACCTTGTAGGATGCCAGCTCCGATGTGGCTTTTTTCACTTCCCTGCTGATCAGGGCTTCCAGAGCCGCCTCGTCTGTGGCAAGGTCATGTTCATTTATATGCGCTTCCACAGCTTCAAGATTGGGACAGATCACCGCAAAGGGACGCTCAGACCCGTCTTCATTGGTCTTGGGAATGATCACCGCTTCGGCGATGAAGGGGCTTTTCAGCAGAAGGCTCTCCACCTCTTCGGGATAGATGTTCTTTCCACCCCGGGTAACGATGATGTTCTTCAGCCTGCCTGTGATATAAAGGTAACCGTCCTCATCAAGATATCCGATGTCGCCGGTATCCAGCCAGCCGTCCTTCAGCACTTTCGCTGTGGCTTCTGGATCCTCATCATATCCCAGCATGACGCTTTCGCCCTTCACGTGTATCACACCGTTGCCCTCGGAATCAGGCTCCACAATGCGCACCTCTACATTGACCAGAGGGAGTCCCACCGAGCCGGGCCTGTCATGGGCGGGCACACACGAGGATACAACGGGAGAGGTCTCTGTGAGGCCGTATCCCTGACATACCCTGAGACCCAGTATATTCATGGCGTGTATGACATCCGCGGGTATGGCTCCCCCACCGCAAATAAACGCAGTGAGTTGTCTCATCCCCGCTTTTTTCCTTACAGACGCGAAGATGTATTTTCCAACACGTATCTTCAGATGTCTGTAAAAAAATGATGAGACAGCATACATTGCTCTGAAAATGATCTTAACAGGCAGAGAAGATTTCATGACATTGGTCATGATCTTCTTGTATATCTTTTCCACGAGAAGGGGCACGGCGGGAATATATGTGGCGCCGGTCTCATCCATGATCTCAGTAAGCTTGTCGCTTCTGAACGTGGGTATGGTGGTCACCATGCCATAATTCTGAAAGGGCACAAAGATGCCGGTTATAGTGGGAAATGTATGATGCAGCGGCAGCACCAGTATCCAGTTGTCATATTCAAGGGGCACTGATGTCTGCTGGATGGCGTCACCGTTTGTGACCAGGTTGCCGTGACTCAGGAGCACGCCTTTGGGAAGCCCCGTTGTCCCGGAAGTATATATCAAAGCTGCAACATCATCTTTTTCCACAGATATGTCATTAACGGGATATACACCCTTTTCGCGGAAGATCCTGCCAAGTACCAGCATCTCATCCATATAAAGGAATTTCCTTTTTGAATAAGGCGCTTTTTCCTCGGCAGCTTTTCTGGCCAGTTCCGGCCAGTCGAAGGCAAAATGCTTTTTATCTTTCTCTTTTCCGCTGAAGAGTTTCTTTTCCTTCAAATCTTCTTCCAGGTCTTTACAAATATCAAAGATGATCATCTGTTTCAGAGTCTGAGCTTCTGAAAAGACCTCCCGGTATTTATCCAGGTATTTAGCCGACGTGAATATCATCTTTATGCCGCTTGCAGGCAGCAGAAAACGCAGAGCGTCTTCGCTGAGAAGACTGTCAAAGGGCACAACAACGGCGCCCATATAGGTCACCGCCAGATATGAGACGATCCACTCGTTTCTGTTTTCAGCCAGAAGTCCGATCCTGTCGCCTTTCTTAATGCCCATTACCGACATTGCGTTACCGATATTCCTCGCAGCTTCGATCATCTCACTGTATGTGAGACTTTTGTATCCTTCGTCGGTCTTCATTGTAAGCGCTGTCTTCTTCAATATGTCTCCGGGGATGCCGTCCAGCATCTCGCGGATGGTCACATGCCCTGTGGCGGGCCACACCTTATTAATCTGTGCCATATGTCTCCTGCCTTTAACGCTTCAGGCTTTTAACCCGGTCAAGCCTGTTTTATAAACGATTTAACCTCATCTTTGATCAGTTCAAGAGACTGTCTCCAGAACCGCTTGTCTTCCACATCTATACCCATAAACGCGGCGGTCTCTTTGATGTCCGCCTTGCCTGTCAGCTCAAGGAGCTGATCATATTTTCCCACAAATCCATCTTTGTCTTTAAGATATTCAGCATAAAGCCCTTTTGCAAAAAGGAGCCCGAACGTATAGGGGAAATTATAAAAATGCCTGCCAGTCATATAATAATGGGGCTTATTGGCCCACATATAAGGATGCAGGACATCGGGATCAAGCCCGTCGCCATAAGCTTCCTTCTGGGCTTTCAGCATCATCGCTTTAAGCTCTTTGGCGGGTATAGTCCTGTCCCCGCGGGTTTCGAAAAGTTCTGTCTCGAACAGATATCTGCTGTAAATATCCACGATGATCTGACTGTATCCGCAGACGGCGCTTTCCAGGAAAGCGGTCTTTGCCTCGCCCTCCAGCTGAGACAACAAAGCGTTCTTCACCACAGTCTCGCAGAAAATAGAAGCGGTCTCAGCCAAAGGCATGGGATAACCCGCATTGAGTAGAGTTGCGTCTTTCAGGCAATGGCCGTGATAACCGTGACCCAGTTCATGAGCCAGAGTTATGACATTCTTAATGCTGCCGCTGAAATTTGCCATGATGCGGCTTTCCCCGATGGGATGCAGATTTGAACAGAACGCGCCGCCACGTTTGCCCTCGCGGGGTTCCGCATCGATCCACTGGTTCTTAAACGCGTTATCCGCGAAATCAGATAAGACCGCGCTGAAGTCCGCGAAATTCTCCACCACAAGTTTATGTGCGTCTTCAAAAGAATATTCTTTATCGCTTTTTCCCACTGGCGCGAAAACATCGTAGAATTTAAGTCCGCCGCTGTAGCCAAGCAGCTCCGCTTTCTTTTTCATATATTCCCTGAATACAGGCAGATATTCTTTAACAGCCCCCATCATGGCATCAAGGCTTTTTTTCGTCATCCTGGAATTGATTAGAGTCATCTCCAGGGGAGATTTATAGCCCCTCATCTCAGCCATGGTTATGGCTTCGCCTTTGATGGCGTTTAACGCGGCAGCTGAAGCATCCTCGATCTTTTCGTATGCTTTAAGCTCACCTTCGAAAGCGTTTTTCCTGACCTCACCTGATGGTGAGTGCGCCAGGTTGCGCACCACAGTGAGAGGAGCGCTTGTCTTTTTTCCTTTATCTGTATATTCCACCATGAGATTGGCGGAAATAAGGCCCTGCATCATACTCCATGCACGTCCGCCGGTGGTGGATAGTTTTGCAATAGCGCGTTCCACTTCATCATGCAGGAGATATTTTCCGTCTCGTGCGATCTCCTCGAGTATAAATCTGTGTTCTTTGATCTTATCTGATTTTGCAGCCATCTTCGCCGGGTCCCTCTCCGAAAGCCAGCGCTGAAAACGCACTCTGGGCAGCCTTACGGCCACCATGATCTTCTGAAGCCTGTCCATGTTCATCTGAGCCGTCTCATTCTTGGACTCCACAGCCAGCGTCAGGGAACAGTATGAAAAAGCTCTGGAGACAATGTCCCCCAGGCTGTTTTCCATATCAATATATTTTTCGACCACGGAGACTTCATCCTTCTGGGCTCCCAGTCCGGAACTCCATTTGTCAAACTCTCCGATCATGGTCTTGATCTTCTCAATATCACCTTTAAAAGCCTTTGAATCAAATGATTCGTATAAAGGATTCAAATTCCATCTATGCTCCATTTCTACCTCCTTTTGACCAATAATACTACACCAGGATATTGTCTGTAACAAGTATTAATCCTTTCCCGAACGGAATTCACTTAACAAAATCCGCTTTTTTTTCATGAGATTTGATTCAGCAATACAGATAATATGTATCCCGCTTTTTATTAATTTAACCACGGATCTCACACCCGGGCTCCCCGGACACGGATTTTCACGGATTTGAATCTTTTGCATTGAAATAAACATCCACTCATGGGTATCCCCATGAGCTGCACACCATGTGTCTGTTCCAAAAATAAACAACGGGGCCCCCATATACACCCCTAAAAATTATTACATTGTATATATGCAAGTTAATACATAATTTTTTGGGGACCCCGTGAATTTTATGGCCGGCTTTCATTTCTACTTTCTAATAAAATTTTGGGGTGTTATCTAGCTTATTTTAGCTCACAACCCCACGGTGTTTCGTTCATCTTCGATGAATCATGGATGTTTATTGGCAAGCACCCTGATTTGGATTCGTATCCGGTATCCATGTAAATATGCAATCAGCTTTTTATGTATGCATTTATAGCTCTCAAGAATATTATGTTGATATCAAATACCTGGAAAAAGCATATGGCTGAACTATTGCTTGCTGTACCCGAATCCAGGGCAATTATTATGCCTTTTACATCAAACA
>CAZGIO010000052.1:7278-9677 GCA_964525975.1 uncultured bacterium | reverse complement strand
ATATTTTAATGTCCGACGGGCATACCTGGAAACATTTATCACATTTTATGCATTTATTTTCATCAACGGATATGGATACCAGACTGATCTTGTTGAATGCCCCCAAAGCTGCTCCCAGGGGACAGACGGCTGAGCAGAACGGACGCCTGATCACCACTGAAAGGCCGCTGAAAAAAACAAGCAGAGATAATTTAAAATAGTAGATAAATCCCAGGGGTATATTCAGCGAGTATACCAGGGTCAAGCCCCCCTGAAGGGTCCCTGCCGGGCAGATATATGAACAAAATACAGGTTTATGTATGATGAGAGGTATCAGAATAACTGCAATACCCAGCACAAGATATTTTATCTTCCTGAAGAGGGGATGCAGCAGGATACGTTTTCGGGACAATTTATTCAAAAGGTCCTGATAAAGCCCGAAGGGGCAGATATTTCCACAGACCCAGCGTCCCGCCGTAACTCCCGCAAGCCCCAGTACTCCGAGGACAAAAAGTGAAACTTTCGCCGGGAAGGAATAGAGGGACTGCTGCAGAGAACCTATGGGGCAGGAAGTATACGCCCCGGGGCAGGAATAGCAGTTCAACACTGGCAGACAGACTGATTTACCAGGTCCGTTGTACGGTGAACTTTTCAGGAAGCCGGGTATGTAAGAGTTGATCGCCAGAGCAAAGAGCCCCTGCCTGAAAATACGTCTTTTCCAGATTTTTTTTTTCGCAGCCATTATCCCAATCCAATACATTCAAAGCAGACAAAACTGCCCAGTGTATGCAGCATTTTCAGCTCACCTACCACTATTCCCGCTGCTATAAGGAGTATGAAAACAGCAGCAAGAGTCCAAGTCCAGGTCCTTTTTTTAATTTTTACCATGAAGTATCCCTTCTGTCATTTTTACCGCGTCGACTCCCGCTGAAATATCATGCACTCTGATTATATCAGCGCCGTTTGCAATAGATAGCACATTAGCGCTTATGGTAGCCGCAAGCCGCTGATCCGTTTCCCTGCCCGTAAGCATCCCCATAAAAGACTTTCGTGAAAGCCCCATGAGAATCGGATACCCCAATCCCCTGAACTCTCCAAGACGCCTGATGATCTCAAGATTGTCTTCAAGCCTTTTTCCAAATCCGATGCCCGGATCGATGATTATGGACTCTTTTGCCACTCCGGCTTTGCGTGCGAGCAGAGCCTGCCTTGAAAGAAAACCGTATATCTCTTCCATGACGTCTTCATACACGGGATTCTTCTGCATATCTCCAGGAGTTCCTTTTATATGCATGATCACGTAACCGCATTTACTGCGCGCTATCAGTCCAAACATCTGTCCATCAAACGTCCCGCCGGATATATCATTGATAATATCCGCGCCTTCGTCCAGGACATGTTCCGCCACACTGCTTTTATATGTATCCACGGAAACCGGAATATCAGCGGACACATCTCTCACGGCTTTTATCGCAGGAAGTAGTCTTTTTAACTCTTCATCCTTATTGACAGCTGTGCTTCCCGGCCGCGTGGATTCAGCTACAATATCAACACTATCAGCACCCTGCTCTATCATGGCTGCCACATGATCTTAAATATCCTTCAGAGAACTATGTCGTCCGCCATCATAAAAAGAATCGGGAGTAACATTAAGTATGCCCATGACAAGGGGACGTTCAATATTAACGGTTTTATTTCCCGCCTTGAAAAAACGTCTTCCTCCATCCATCCTCTCACATATCTGTTCATACAGTCCCGCAAGAGAAAAGGGCTGGTTTTTCAGACGTTCCCCCAGGGCCTTCAGTTTCCGTCTGTCTGCGATAATGATCACAGAGCAGCGCGGAGGCTTTCCTGAAATAGCGCTTCTGGGAATAACAGCGTCACAGCCTGATGAGAGCGCATCCTGTTTTATGATATTTGCTGCTTCGATCCTGACACCGGATACTTTTATCAGGTATTGTTCTTTTTTTTCATGAAATATGCCCAAAGCATATTTATCCACATCAATCTGTTTCAGTTCTTTATCCCAGTCATCTTTTCCCGGGCACAAAATCCTGATATTATACGACACAACAACCACTTCCATCTCTTTTGATGTCAACTGAGCCTTTCAAGGCACCTTTTGTCATTTTATATTTGCAGAAAATTACTGTCAACTGAAATATTGTTAAATCCTTCACTAAAATAGAGCTGTATGCCGTATGGAGGCACAGAAAGCGCTTTTTTTGATACCCAGGGGGCGTCATATTCCTCCCAGAACGGTCCAAGTTCCACGGCGGACCGGCTAAAATTCATCAGTACAAGCACTTTCAGAGGCCCGTTTTCTCTTAATACCGCGAATATACTCTCTGGCGCGGATGGATATTTGATATCAGACGAGGGAGAAAACAGCGGACATTCTCTTCGGATCCTGATCAATT
>CAZGIO010000052.1:0-7268 GCA_964525975.1 uncultured bacterium | reverse complement strand
ACACTGTTGATATTGGCATATTTTTTTTAATATAATCATTATAATTGTTTTCAACATGCTTAATATAACTTTGAGCATCAGTAAAATTATGTCTTTTATCGAATTCATCAAGTATAGTAAATAATACTTCGCAATATTTATTAAAAATCAGACTTTTCTCACGGCGTTTCCCCGTGGCAATGGCATGAGCTTCCTCGATTTCCGACTTATATCTGTTGATCAGCCTGGCCCGGCCCCATTTATCAACACCCTCGTGCCAGTTCCTGATGCCCAGTATGGAGTTGATATATATGCCTGGTATGCCCGGAAGAAACAGCGCTGCAGCCTGGGTGACCAGAAAAGGACGTATATCGTGAGGAGGTGTTTGAGAAACAGCATTGGCAGCATCAATATATGTGCAGTTGATCTCATACGGGACAGGTTCTCCCTCTTTTTCCCTGTATGAGACAAGGGCTCCCGCGTCTTCACATCTTTTGATCAGTTCTGTTGTCTCTCCTGCAGGGACAAGGCCTTCAAGAGGCCGGAGGCCTATTCCGTCATGTGACGCGGTAAAATTAAAAAATGTCCTGTCTCTGCTGTGTTTCATATTTTCACGGGCCCACTTCCTCAGCAGCGTTACCGATCCCCGAAAGAGAGCATGAAGAAGCAGAGGGGGAAGAGAAAAATTATATACAGCGTCCGCTTCGTCTCCATGTTTGCCGAAATATGAGATATTTTCGTCATGAGGGACATTTGTCTCTGTTATAAGAAAAGAACCGGAAGAATAATCCCCCATAAATGACTTGATGACCTTCACGACATCATGGGTTCCCGGCAGACTCATACAGCTTGTACCGCTGACCTTCCAGACAAAACCCACGGCATCAAGACGTATGCCTTTTATCCCTTGATCAAGGTAAAATGCCAGTACCCCGAGCATCCGAATGAGGTTTTGCCATCGGGAATAATCAATATCAACCTGGTCTGGGCCGAATGTGGTCCATAATTTTCTTGACCCGAACTCAGTGAACAAAGGCGTTGTCCTGGGCCGCACTACTTTGGAGTAGTCAAAAGACTCGTCGAACTCCACTGGAAGTCTGTCAAACCCCTTTCTGCACTGTAAACAAGCCCGCATCCATGGGCTTTCAGCGGATATATGGTTTAACACAAGATCGCACATGACACCGCATCTCCCTGTCATGTCTCTAATATCTTTCCACTCTCCCAGATCCCTCCTCACTTCTTTATAATCTGTCACAGAAAAACCGTCGTCTGATGAATAGGGGAAAAAAGGCAGTATATGGATCAGCGGGAACAGGCTGCTCAATCGGCTTTCATAAAATCGATTCAATGTTCTCAGGGCGGCTTCACCGTTCGCGTATATGGAATCACCATATGTTATGAGCATAATGTCCTGATGTCCGAATACACCTGGCTTTCCAGACTCTATTTTTTTCTCAAGCAGCGAACAGACAGCATCAGCGGCAGCGCGGCCGTCTTCTTCTCCATAAAGCCGTATTAACGGGGCTGCATATTTATCCTTATCCATGTCACCTCCATTTTATAAAAATATCCCCTTTTCTTCCCCTTATCAACCTGCCCGGCATAGTACGGGAAATTTCAGCTGAAGCTGGTTTCTTGCAAATCGCACTCTTTCCTGTATATTTTATCAATGAAGGATATGGATAAGATTTTTATCATGGAGATAGAAGAGTCTGAAGAGGCAATACTGATCCAACGGCAAAATCGTTTTCTGGGAACGATACGCCTGGGGGACCAGAGCGAGGAGAAAGCCCACATTCATGATCCCGGCCGGTTGAAGGAACTGCTGTTTCCAGGAGCCAGGCTCCTTGTGCAGAAACGGGAATCAGGAAAACGGAAGACCAAGTGGGAAGTCATTGCCGCTGAAAAAGAGGGCGGATGGACTCTGATAAATACCTCCTATCGCCGCGCTGTGGCGGAAAAACTCATACAATCCCGTCTTTGGGACACGGACCGGGGGTTTACACTTAAAGCTGAAATCAAAGCGGGAGCAAGCAGACTTGATTTTCTGCTTCTTGACGAGGCCGGCAGCCATTGGATAGAAGTCAAAGGCTGCACTCTCCGCCATGGTTCCACTGCGCTATTCCCGGACGCTCCAACAAAAAGGGGTGTTAAGCATCTCCGGGAACTTATATCGCTTTCCCGTTCAGGAGACGATTCCATCCTTCTCATCCTCATATTTGACCGTAAGGCTGTCCGATTTGCTCCCAACGCAGCAACGGATCCTGAGTTCTCACAGGTTTTTGAAGAAGCGGTAAAAACCGGAGTAAGGATAATCCCCGCTCTTTTTTCTTTCGACGGTAAAAAAATCTATTTTCAGAAGACAATTCCATATGTTAAGATACCATAACATACAATTAAGGAGGAACTATGAAGCGAAGCATGATCATGTATATGTTGTTGGCTGTGATACTGCTGTTTACGGGATGCGGCCCGAAAAAGGCCGCCCTTGTGGGCGATACGACGATCTATATGGATGCCGTTGATGAAAAGATGGACCTTGTGGACGATGTCGTCATAGAACAATACGGCAAAGAGAACGTCCGTGAAAAAATATTAAACCAGCTGATCGATTCGGAACTGATACACCGGGAAGTCGCAGAGAGTGATTTCATGTCTGACAGCGGCGCCCTTGCCCGCTGGGATGATGCCCGTGAAGACGGCGAACTCACATATTTCGTCAATGTTTACATAAAAGTCCAGGCGAACATACCGAAATCGGAACTGAAAAAGGAATTTGAAAAAAGAAAAGAAAGTTTTGTCAGGGATGAAGAAGTCAAAGCCAGTCACATCCTCATTAAAACAGGCAATGGGGTCACGGACCAGCAGGCTCTTGAAAAGATCACCGAGATACAGGGAAAGATCGAAGAGGACGGCGGTAATTTCAGCGACCTGGCTAAAGAGTATTCGGAATGCCCCAGCAGCCAGAACGGCGGGGACCTGGGATTTTTCACCAGGGGACGCATGGTCAAACCTTTTGAAGACGCTGCTTTCAGCCTGAAAAAAGGCGCTTTCAGCAAGACTCCTGTTAAGACCAGGTTCGGATATCACATTATCTATGTGACAGACAGGCATGAGAAGGAAGAACTTCCTTTTTCACAGGTAGCATCCAGTCTCAGATATGATGTCTATAACAGACTGAAAAAAGAAGAATACGGCATCGCCGTATATCCTGAAAACATCTCATCCACCCAGCTCGACAAACAGGCTGCGGAGATATCCAAAATAGGAATGAACTACACAAACAGGGATTTTTTCACTGACCTTTCAAACTGGATGGATCAAAGCGGCATTAACCGGCTTATGGAAAACCCCGATTCACTATATGGAGCTCTCAATGACCTGATCATGCGCAGGCTCTATCTGCATATCATGGATGAAAAAGAGATCCGGAAAAGCGAAAATTTCGACAAGTACATCAACATGCTGAAAAAGGAATTCTTCAACAGGGAGTATGTGGAACAGAAGATCATGGGGCAGATAACCATAAGCGACGACGAGATAAGAAAATATTATGAAAATAACGCAGGACTCATGGGTCAGCTTGTAAAACAGTACGGTGAGCGTTTCCGCACATCTCGCTCATACAGAAGAAGCAAAGAGAAAGAGTTCATGCCCTATCTAAGGCAGGAGATGCTTTCAGGAAAGAAACAGAATGCGTATCTCTCTTTCATCTCCGGACTCAAGACCAAGTATCCCGTTGAGATACTGATCTCTTTTTCCAAATAGCAAATAACTCGGCAGGACCGGGGGGAATCCCCCGGTCCATCACCAGGCTGATCCCGCCGCATTCAGGAGAGGCTTTTTCTCAAGAACATACGACTCATCATAAACGAGATCAAATACCCTGCCACTGCACAGAGAATAATCACAGCCCCTGCGGGAAGATCGGCATAATATGATATCAAGAGTCCTCCCACACTGTACAGGGATGCAAAGACAACAGACAACGCCATCATCATCCCCATGCTTCTGGAGAAAAAAGCGGCTGATGCTGCGGGCATTGTCATCATCGCTATAACCATGATAATACCCACGACCCTGGTAAGCATCACCACTGTGACTGCCACAATACACATCAATATGAAAAAAGCCGCGCCGGTCCTGACTCCCCGCATCCTTGTATATTCCTCATCAAAGGAGACATACATAAGGGGTTTAAAAAAGAGAATCACCAGAAGGAGCAGAACAGCATCAAGGGCTATAAGACCCATGATGGAATCAGAGGTCACCATGAGTATATTACCGAACAGATATGAGAGAAGATCCACTTTATATCCGGGTTTTAAATACATAAAAAGTATTCCAAGAGCCATGCCCCCTGACCAGAGGGCAGCAATAAGCGTATCCAGCTTCTGTCTGAAACGGATCTTTCCGTAAGTGAGGACGATCACAAACAGAAATGCTGCTGCGAATGCGCCGTTCATAGGGGGATAATCCATGTAATAGGCCACACCTATGCCGCCCATCACCGCATGAGCGAGTCCTCCGCTCATGGCTCCCATTTTTTTGGTAACCACATATGTGCCTGCAATCCCCGCTGCAACGGAAGCAAGCAGAGAAGCTGCCGCTGAAAACAACAATATTGATGATACATTATTAAACATAGCCCCTCCCTATATTCCGCATCTGTGTTCTATGGCTTTGATCTTACCCGGATAAGCGTCTGTGGCGATATCGCCTATGGATATCTCCTCTGTGAGATGAGTGGCGCTCTTGACATTGACGCAGATGATCTTATTGGCATAAGCGGACACAAAAGATATATCATGTGTCACAATGACCACAGTCATCTTACTGTTAAACACTTTAAGGAGCTCGTAGATATCCTGTTCGACGCTGTGGTCTATGCTCGCAGTGGGCTCATCCAATATCAGCACATCGGGAGATGATACTATGGCTCTGGCAATAAGACAGCGCTGTTTCTGCCCTCCTGACAATTGTGAAAACTGTTTTTGTGCAAGGTCCTTTATCCCCACCATGTCCATGGCTTTCATGGAGGCCTCTTCCCGTTTTCGGCTGAAGCCGGGAAAAAGGTCCAGGGGCTTTATCTGTCCCATTGAGACCACATCTTTCACTTTAATGGGAAAATCATAGTCCATGGATCCGAACTGGGGCACATAACCGATCCGCCTTCTGGATCTCACAGGGTCTCCTCCAAAGAGGGAGACAGTGCCTTTATCAGCTTTTTCAAGCCCGAGCATAAGCCGCACTATGGTGGTCTTTCCCCCTCCGTTGGGGCCTACCATGGCGGCAAAATCACCATGTTCTATTTCGAAACTCACATCTTCAAGCACATGGTCTCTATCATATGAAAACCAGACGTTTTTAAATGAAAGATCACTCATATTCACCTCCGGCTATGGTAAAGGCGGTCTTCAGGATATTTGAGGGATAATCATATTCCAGGGGTGAAAGACTCACCACCCTGCCGTCAAGGCGGCGGGCTATATATTCAGCTGCATGAACGCTGAATTCCTTTTGGATGAACACCCGTGTGATATTACGGGATCTCAGATACGCCGTTATCTTTTCCAGTTCTCTGGGAGAAGGAGACTTACCCGAGACTTCCACGGGAACCTGTTTAAGGCCGTATCTGCGTGCGAAATATCCCCAGGAGGGATGAAACACCGCAAAGACTTTTATGTTGGAATCAGACAATACTTTTTCCGCCTTCTTATGCGATTCCAGTATCCGTGCTCTGAAACGTTCAAAGTTTTTTCTGTAATAATCACTCTTCAGCGGTTCTATTTTCTGCAGAGCTTTCAATGTGTTCTCTCCCATTTTAATGAAATAGAGGGGATCAAGCCATACATGGGGATCAAGTGCTTCATGATCGTGCCCGTGGTCTCCGGGATGTTCACTGAGAATTTCCTCAACGTCATCCATGGCTTCTTTTTCAATACCCGCGGTCATATCTATCAGTTCCAGGGAGGGATACCGTTTTTTTACCGCAGGCACCCAGATCTTTTCAAATGGCATCCCGGCTGTAAAAAACAGGGATGACCGGCTGAGCTTCTCCATCTGCGAAGGCAGCGGTTCATAGGTGGCGGGGCTGAATCCCGGCCGCACCATCACCTCTGCATCCACATCTCCTCCGGAGAGTTCATCGACAATATATTTTTGAGGCATAATTGAGACAAAAACAGTGATCTTCTCCCCGTAACATGCCTGAAAAAATGCAAAAGCCAGGAGCAGTATCATCATCATTTTTCTTTTCATATTCTTCCCTTCTGTTTTTCCATTACTTTTCTGCAGTCGGGGCAAAGCCCTGTTATGATCATGGTATGTCCTTTTACATCATAGCCATATTTCCGGCTAACTTTCTCCTGTATGTCCCCGGCACCGCACGTATCAAATTCAATGACTTCATGACAATTTTCACACATGAGAAAATGGCCGTCTTTTTCAGCGCTGAAGTAATATTTCACTCCGCTGGGAAAATATATGACATTCACCAGGCGTTTCTTTTCCAGTCGTTTCAGAGCCCTGTATACTGTGGAAAGGTCCGCGCCGTCTGCAAGGGAGTTTTTTATCTCCACTGCATCCATGGCTTTTTTTCCGGACTCCACAATATCTTTTACTTCGCAGGCAGTCCCTTTCAGGGGTTTCATACGCACTCCTTTCGCGCAAATCGTTTGCACTAATATACTGCGCTTTTCCCTTTTTGTCAATACCTGCGGATTGATTTTAAGAATTCCTTCACAGGCAAGGTGGTTTCGTATCTCATGGTTGTATCTGTGATTAAAGACTGTGGCTGATCATCGCCTCACGGTGGTCACCCGCCCCCCTGTATTAAAATACCGATCAACATTGGGCAGTCCATCGTTTTCTCTTTTAAAGGTCAATAGTATTTTTTAGCCTTAGCGCGGATTATCGTCAAGTGACAAGCGAAGGTGAGTGTTCTTTCAAGAAAGGTTTGAACTGTGTAAGCTCACGGAGTGAGTGAGTTTTCAAACCTTAATGAACCGAGCGCAATTCACTTAGATAATTCCGGCGCGAGCGAATAAAAAACTATTGGCCGCCCTCCCGAGTGTGATTCACATAGATAATTCTTCCATTAGCGTTATGAAAACTATTTGCCGCCCCCCTGTATTAAAATACCGATTAACATTGGGCAGTCCATCATTTTCTCTTTTAAAGGTCAATAGTATTTTTTAGCCTTAGCGCGGATTATCGTCAAGTGACAAGCGAAGGTGAGTGTTCTTTCAAGAAAGGTTTGAACTGTGTAAGCTCACGGAGTGAGT
>CAZGIO010000051.1:0-9723 GCA_964525975.1 uncultured bacterium | reverse complement strand
TGAGAAGACGCGCCTGTATGAGCGAATGTTTGTTGAATACCGCGAGGCCGCAGAACGAACCGGCGGGATCCATAAGCCTGCCTGTGCATATTTGAGGCAGTGTCTTTCCATTCAGTATCTCATTTGAATAGACCCAGGGATATCCCGTGCGTAATTTTTTGGCAGCCCTGGAAGTGATGCTGATATGCTCATAATCCATATATTCCCCTTTTGTGAAAGTGTAACTAATCTTGTTTCACTGTAAAGATAAAAATAGAAATCTTGACAAATTTAAGAACTAATTTATTATCGAAATAGAAAAGGGAGTGTACTATGAGATTGAAGGCCATTACTGTCGTCATCCTGGCTGTCATGCTGGCAGCATGCGGCGGCAAATACCGATCCATGATAAATGACGGGAAATCAGCGCTGGAGAAAGATAAAGTTGTGGACGCCATCGGTTATTTTGAAAAAGCGATCAAAATCCAGCAGAAAGCTCCGGATGCGTATTTCTGGCTTGCCATGGCCAATATGAAGCGTATGAGATATGGCGAGTTTGTCATCAATATGAACAAGACTCTTCTCTATGGTGGAGATAAGTTCAAAAGCGATGTGGCAGATGCCTATTATGATTTTGCCCGGGAACTGGAAAACGTCAACAGGATAGAAAACATGTATGACGCATTTGAAAAGATCGTATCCATAGCTCCTGATTATGACATAGGCGATGATTATGCCCTTCATCTCGGGAACAAATACTATGAAGAAAAGTTTGATTATCAGAAAGCATTGACGTTTTACCTTGTGGTGATGGAGAGCGAAGAACTCCCCAGGGAGATAAAAAGCACTGTGAAGTATAGAATATGCAAATGTTATTACGAGATGAGAGATTATAATAATGCCAATATATATTATAATCAGCTCCTTGAAGAATATCCTCAGCATCCGAAAAAACAGATAATATATTTTGAGATCGGGTCAATAAATTATAACCTCAGCAAGGATGCGTTTGACGCAGGGGATTATAACGAAGCTCTTCAGCGCGGACTCATCGTGCTGAGGATTGGAAAGCCTAACCTTTGGATGGATGATGTAAGGCGGATTGTGGGAGATAGTTATCTCAAACTGGGAGATAAGGAGAAAGCTCTGGATTATTACAGGGAGATCGTCAAAAACGATCCTTACAGGAAACAGAGAAATACTCTTTATGCCATGAAAAAAATCAATGAATTAACATGATGGGATGTGATTATATTGAATAAACGGATCTTGATCGTCATTCTGATTATCCTTGTCTCAGCGGCATTTGTCGGCTGCACAAAAAAGAATGTCAGAGTAATACTATCGGAAAAAGAGTATATACTGAAACTGGAAAACGAGTTCAACAGGAAAAAATATGATAACTTCCGTGAGGACGCCAAATATTTTATCGCTGATTTCCCCGGGAGCAGCGGGGCGCCGCGCATGCAGTTTCTCATAGGGGAGTCTTTCTTCAACAAGAAAAAGTTCGAAGAGAGCATCGCCGCATATCAGCGGGTAATAGACAAATACCCCACAAGTGAGTTTGTGGATGATTCCTACTTCAGGATCGGTGAAGCATACTTTCGCAGGATGAGCATGTCCGAAAGGGATCAGACCGCCACGGAAAAAGCCATGTATTATTTTGAAAAAGTCGTGAGGATGGACAGTGAGTATGTGGATCAATCCGCTGAATATATCAAGGAGTGCCGCAACAACCTTGGAATGAAAGAGTATTTTACAGCCAGGTTTTATGTCAAGACCGGACATAACGATGTGGCCCTGGATATCATCGATAAGACACTGAGAGAGTATAATGATACAGACGCCGCATATATGCTGAATTACTTAAAGGCTTATATTTACTATAAGGAAGAGGATAAAGATAAAGCAGCTGCAGTGATCCAGGCCATTGATTCAGATGAACTAGATGAAAAGATGGTGAAAAAATTGACAAAACTTACAGAAAAAATCAGAAAACTCAAATGAGGACAGGCATATTCGGAGGGTCGTTCGACCCTCCGCATAATTATCATTCCTATATCATCCGGAAATCCATTGAACTCCTTGAACTGGACAGACTGCTGGTCATACCCGCTGGGATACAGCCTTTGAAGGAGAGCGGGGCCGGAGCCGGCAATGAGGCGCGGCTTGCCATGCTGAGATCCTTTGTGGTCAGACTTGGAGGGGAAGTCTCTGATATTGAGATGAAAAGAGGCGGTGTCTCTTACACAGTGGATACTCTGGAAGCGCTCAAAGATGAAGGAGACCTTGTGATGATCATTGGAGCGGATACGGCGTTTCACCTTGATCTGTGGAAGGATTACAAGAGGGTCATGTCAATGGCAGAGATCGCAGTGTTCCCCAGGAAGGGTTATCCATACGGCATGATAAGGGAAAAATGGGACGTCGCAGTGAACTGCCTTGAAGTGGATGCAGCGGATATATCATCAACGACTGTCAGGGGGTACATAAAAGAGGGAAAAGACATTTCCGGGCTGGTGCCGGCTCCCGTATATGATATTATTAGAAGAGAAGGGCTGTACGGATGGGAAAAAAGGTCATAAACATAATCATTGTTTTATTCCTTACCGTGGGGGGATTTACCGCCTGGAGAATGGTGAACCGCTCAAAGATGGAAAAATTGTATGAAGAATACCCCAAGGGGTTGATCAGGATAAAGGTCCTTAACGGTACGGCAACCGAGGGGCTGGCATACAGGGTGACCAAAGTCCTGAGGCATTACGGCTTCGATGTCGTGGAGTTCGGGAATGCAGACAGCGTAAAGTATGTGGAGACTGTGCTCATAGACCTTACAGGAGAGGATCCCATGAAGATGAAAGTGTTATCCTTTTTTCTCGGGACCCAGGGATATGTGACACTGTATGATGACAGCGCGGTGACAGAAAAAGTCGACGCAGTGATCATACTGGGGCAGGATGCCGTGAACAGTGAAAGACTGAAGATGACAGGTATTACAGGAGGTTGGGAATTTGAACGCGAACATTAAAAAGACCGCGGAAGTGCTTGATCAGAACAAAGCGGAAAGGGTCAATGTACTCTGTGTGAAGGGTATATCCCCGATAACCGATTATATGATCTTTGCCTCAGCGGAGACGGATAAACAGGTAAAAGGGCTGTCGGACAGAGTGAACCGCGTTTTGCGCGACGATCTTGGTGTAAAACCGGCCCATATTGAGGGATACAGCGAAGGTGACTGGATCATCATAGATTACTTTGATTTTATTGTACATATTTTTACAAACAGACAGAGAGAACATTATGATATAGAAAACCTGTTTGGTGATGCCGAGAAGGTGGAAGTATTGTGATCACTCTCAATTATTTCGGCCGGATAAAACATGAAGGCCTGAAACAAATGGCGGATTATTATATAAAGACCTCGTCAAAATACACAGACGTGAGACTGGTTTCCATGAAGGAGCATAACGGCTCCAATGAGACCGAAAAGAAAAAAAAGGAAAACGAGGCGCTAATAAGAAGACTGGAAAAGGAAAACAGCGTGAAAATACTGCTGGATGTAAAGGGCAGGGAGCTTACTACTGAAGAATTTGCCGAAATGCTGGGAGATTATAAGGACAGAGGCGAGAGGATAGCCATTTACATAGGAAATTATTACGGTGTGGATAAAAAGATACGGGATATGTTCGATCTGTCTATATCTTTGAGCAGGCTGACTTTCAACCATGAGATCGCACTCATGCTGATCACAGAGCAGATATACAGGGGCATGAACTACCTCAGTGGCGGAAAATACCACAAATGACCGGAGGGATTATGAAAAATAAGAATAAAAAAGGATTTGTAAAGGAGATCGTTGAATGGAAAAATGCCATCATCTGGTCTCTGCTTGTATTTCTCTTTATTGTGAAACCTTTTCTCATATCAGGATATGTGATCCCAAGCGGGTCAATGAAGGATACTCTGCTTATCGGTGACTATCTCATGGTGGATAAATTCACGTTCGGGGGTAAGGTGCCCCTCACAGAAGTGCGTCTCCCCGGATTCAGAAAACCTGAACCCGGCGATATCGTGGTGTTCTGGAGCCCCGAGGGGAAAGTACCCGGATTTGCTGACAAGATAGCGTTCTGGAAAAAACCCAAAAATATCAGGCTTATAAAACGGTGCATAGCAGAAGGCGGACAGACAGTGGAAGTCCGGGACAAGATACTATACATAGACGGAAAACCGCAGTCTGAAAAGTATGTGAAACATATAGATACTCACATCTATCCCGCTGAGATGTTTCCAAGAGACAATTTTGGCCCGGTCACCATACCCGAAGGCCATTATTTCATGATGGGTGATAACCGTGATGATTCACATGACAGCAGGTTCTTCGGCACGGTCTCAGAAAAACGGATCATCGGAACACCGCTTACGATCTATTTCTCGCTGGATAAGAACCGTAAAAAGATCCGTTTTGAAAGGATATTGACTATTTTTTGAGAGTAAAGAGCAAAGCCGTAAGGCTTTTCCGGTCTAACCCCGGAAAATATTATTCATTTAAAGAGATGGGGCGTCTGCTCCATATAAAACAGAAACAGAACGGCGAACTGCGCAGCGCCATCAGAGACTTGCTTAACAGAGGAGTGATAAGCCGTGACAGCAGGGGACGTTACGGAAGCAAAGACCAGCTGGAATCAGGGACCTTAAGTCTTTCAAGGCGTGGATTCGGATTCGTTCATTTCGGTGAGGAAGAACTATATGTGCCTCCCATGAAACTCAATGGCGCCATGAACGGCGATACAGTCAAGTTTCGTGTGGAATATTTCAGAGGGAGGCCTGAAGCCCGTATAACAGATGTTGTTGACCGCAGCCAGAGACGCATAGTAGGGATAGCCTTCAGAGGTTATATGATACCCCTTGACGGTACCCTTCCTGACAACATATCACTCTCATATCCCCCGGGGACAGAAAAGATCCCTGAGAACTCTGTGGTGGTGGGAAAAATAACGTCATATAACCCGATCACGTGCATGCTTGAAAAAGTGATGGGACCTCCTGAAGACCCAGCTCATGACGATAAGATCGTATATGCGATGTTCCAGCTGGAAGAGAAGCCTTTTGTCATGGGCGACGATGAAGTGGAACAGCTTAAGAAAGCCGCTGAACAGGAGATGAGGGAAAGACAGGATCTGACGAGACTTCTGACATTCACCGTGGATCCCGCTGATGCAAGAGACCATGATGACGCAGTATCTGTACGCAAGACTCCCGAAGGATGGAAACTCCATGTGCATATAGCCGATGTCTCATTCTATGTGAAAGAGGGGAGCGCAATAGACGATGATGCTTTCAGAAGAGGCTTTTCATCATATTGCACCGATATATATTCCCCCATGCTGCCTACGGCAATGACAAAGGAACTCTGCAGCCTCACTGAAGGGAAAAAAAGCCTTGCCATGACAGCTGAGATGGATGTGGCCAAAGACGGAGAAATAAAAAAAGCTGTTATATATCCTTCAGTGGTGAAAGTCAACGCCTTTTTATCCTACAGGGAACTGCAGGATATATTGGAACGTAAGGGTCATGAGTATGCTGCGGCGGCGAAAGAGATGCTGGACTGCGCCGGAGCACTTAACGGATCGAGGAGAAGAAGGGGCGCGCTGGAACTCGAGACACCGGAGAACCGCATTGTCCTGGACAGCGGGAAAAACCCCGTGGAGATCATAAGAGAAAGACGTACAGATGCCCACGGCATAATAGAAGAGTTTATGATCGCGGCAAATGAGGCTGTATCGGAGACCATAGAGAAAAGCGGTAAATCTACGCTGTTCAGGATACATGAAGATCCCGCGGAAGATGCATTGACGAAACTCAGGGAGACCCTTGACGCAGGAGGGATAAGGATAAAGGGACGTATCGACCTTAACGCTGTACTGGCTCAGACAGCCCATATGGACAGTGCGCCGTACATAAGGATGAAAGTGCTGCGCTCCATGAAACAGGCAAGATATTCCACAGTGAACCGTGGCCACTTCGGGCTGAAATCACTCTCTTATACACATTTTACGTCTCCCATAAGAAGGTATTCCGATCTTGTGCTTCACAGGATACTGAAAGGCCGTGAATATGAAAGACGTGAACTGGATGATATTGCCAGGACAATGAGCGAGGCTGAGAGGAATATCAACAAAGCCGCCATGAAGTCCTATGAGATAAAAGCACTGCGATGGCTGGAAGAACATAAGGATGAAGTCTATGCTGGTATCGTAGTGAATGCCGACGCAGGGAGCGTGACAGTGGAACTCATAGATATCCTTGTGCGCGGCACAGTCTTTTACAGTAAAATAGCTATGGATCCGGAACGACTCTTTCCCGGGTCTGTCGTCTCCGTCAGAGCTCTTCACACGGAGCCCCTGTTTGGTTATGCGGAGCTGGAGATCACAGATGAAAGGACAACATATGAGCTTTAAACTGATGAAAAAAGAGGGAAGAGCCAGACGGGGGGAGTTAAGATGTACACACGGCGTGGTACAGACTCCCATATTCATGCCTGTGGGTACACAGGGTACAGTCAAAAGCCTTTCACCCCATGAACTGGAGGAGCTTGGAGCACAGATCATACTTGGCAATACATATCATCTCTATCTGAGACCGGGGCATAAACTGGTGGGTGATCTGGGAGGACTGCATCAGTTTGCCTCCTGGAAAAAACCCATTCTTACAGACAGCGGCGGATTCCAGGTCTTTTCACATGCGGGTTTGAACCGGATAACAGATGAAGGCGTCTGGTTTAATTCACACATAGACGGATCAAGACATTTTTTCACTCCTGAACTCTCCATGGAGATACAGAACGCCCTGGGTTCCGATATTATGATGTGTTTTGACGAGTGTGTCCCATATCCCGCGGAGAAGGGTTATGTGGAACAGTCAATATACAGGACAATCAAGTGGGAGAAACGTTCAAAAGAGGCACATAGAAGGCCACATGACCAGATGCTTTTCGGGATCATACAGGGAGGTATGTATAAGGAACTGCGAAGGTTAAGCGCGGAGATGACTGTGGACCTGGATTTCCCCGGGTACGCAATAGGCGGGCTGAGCGTGGGGGAACCAAAGGATATCATGTATGACATCCTTGGTCATACCACGGAATATATGCCTTCGGATAAACCCCGTTATCTTATGGGAGTGGGAACCCCTGTAGACCTCGTGGAAGGTGTCAATCTCGGTGTGGATATGTTCGACTGCGTGATGCCCACCCGCAACGGACGCAACGGCATGGTGTTTACATGGGACGGACCCATCAATATAAAAAACGCGGCTTACGCCAGGGATTCAAGACCAATAGATGAAAAATGTGACTGTTATGTATGCAGAAATTTTTCCCGGGCCTATATAAGACATCTTTATAAAGCCGGTGAGATCCTGGCTTTGAGGCTTAACTCATATCATAATCTTTATTTTTACCTCTCACTGATGGAAAAGATCAGAAACGCCATAGAAGAGGGCGGTTTTGCGGCATTCAGAAAAACATTTCTCTCAAACTACAAGGGGCGATAGATGAGACGTTGTATCCTTTTGATTTCTATCCTGTTGATCTGCTTATCCGGGGTTTACGGCGGAGATATACTGAATACTTTAGCCCGTGAGATGAGAGAGGAGATGAAAATACTGAAGAAAAAAGAGCTGCCTCCCTATTATATCTCATTCAGGGTCGATGAATCATATAAAAAAAGTATGAACAGCAGCCTGGGAAGCAGGACTCACGTTACACAAGACCATCAGGCAGTGCTCACAGTGATGGTCAGAGTGGGATTACCGGAATTTGACAACTATCATCAGGTGCGTGAAGATGTATCTGTGTATTACGGGCAGAGCAGCAAAGGGGTGCAGATACCACTGGACCATGATGCTTCCGCTTTAAGACACATAATAAGACGGCAGGTGGAAAAAGCGTACATCAGCGCAGTGGAGGATTATTCAAGGGCAGTATCCAACGTATCCCTTAATGTGAAGGAAAAAGAACGTTCAGGGGATTACACTTTACCACGGCCGGCAGTATACAGGGAAGATATCTGGAGTTCCCCCGAGGCTGCTGATAAGCAGTGGTACAGCGTCCTGCAGAACGCTTCCGCTCTATTTCTCCGTGCGCCCATGGCGGTGATGGGGAGGCTTGAACTCACAGCTGAAAGACAGAACAGGTATTTTGTGGATACAGCGGGCAGCAGGATAAGGACCGCGAGAGAATACGCGCAGCTTATTGCCGAGGCCACGGCAAAAGCGGAAGACGGCATGGTGCTGCCGGTGTACCATACCTGGACTGAAATAAATATGAGCGCTCTACCGGAACCGGAAAAGATTTATGAAAAAATCGGGGATCTTGCTGATCTTCTCAACAGGCTGTGTTCCGCTCCCTTCGGAGAACCATACAGCGGCCCTGTGATCATGTCAGGCGAAGCTTCGGGAGTGTTCTTCCATGAGATATTCGGCCACAGGACAGAAGGACAGCGGATGAAAAAAGCGGACGACGGTCAGACATTCAAGTCCATGGTGGGAAAAGAAGTCCTGCCCGGCTCTTTTACCGTGTATTGCGATCCCGTACTGGAACATTATGACGGTTCCTTCCTGTGGGGAAGTTATCTCTATGATGATGAAGGGGTAAAAGGGGAAAAGACAATACTTGTTGAAAACGGAAGACTGAAGGAGTTCCTCATGTCCAGGACCCCCATGGAACTGTTTGGCGCCTCCAACGGCCATGGAAGGGCAGCTCCCGGGAGAGACCCCGTGGCGAGGCAGTCAAACCTGGTGGTGAGTTCTGACGTGACAGTAACAGAAGGGGAGATGATACTCCGATTTAAAAAGATGTTGAAAGTAAAAGGGTTGTCCTACGGTTATTATATCGAATCTGTGACAGGGGGGTTCACCCAGACAGGCCGTTATAAACCCAACGCCTTTAACGTCATCCCAACTGTGGTCTACAGGATATATGCAGATGAAAGGCCCCGCGAACTTGTGAGAGGCATCGACCTTATAGGCACCCCTTTGTCCATATTCTCACATATTGAAGCCGCGGGAAACGATACAGGGATCTTTACCGGATACTGCGGCGCTGAATCGGGGATGGTGCCTGTGACATGCGTCTCCCCGTCTCTTCTGGTCCGGGAGATAGAGTTTCAGAAAAAAAAGCTCTCTCAGTCTAAAAGGCCTGTGCTTTCAAGGCCCGATACAAGGGATAAGGAGAAGCCATGAGGTTTTTGAATATATTGGCCCTCATCCTGATGAGTGTCCTTCCTCTATATGGCGAGTACCTGGAAGTCATGGAGGATGAGCTGGGATATACAATGGATAATATGCATATCGGGGGCTTTGAAAGACCGTTTTATTCAGCTTATACATTCCGTGATATGGATATCATAAAAGTACGCTCTGAATAAGGGGCGGCTGTAAGCCTTGTGAACGCTCCCTTCGGCGCTGTGACCGTCCGGATGAAAGTGGGAGATTACAGCTTCAGCAATGATAATTATTTTTCGTATAATAATATATATTCCATATTCAGGACAGACAGAGGCATCCCTGGGAATCCGGATAAAGATGAGCTGAGGCGTGCTTTCTGGATGCTTTCAGATGAGGTCTATAAAGAGGAAGCATACCTGTTTGAAGAGAAGAAAAGCCTCTTCGCGGAACAGGGGATGGAAAACAGATTGGATGATTTTTCACAGAACGTCCCGGTGCAATATCTTTCAGATGAGATCT
>CAZGIO010000050.1:0-10041 GCA_964525975.1 uncultured bacterium | reverse complement strand
ATGGTCTTTCCACCGCCCTCAACAGACTCATACGATGCCGCGATCTCCGACGGGTGATGCGCATAATCATCGATCAGCCGCATATTGCCGTTGTCATATATTGTCTCCATACGCCGTTTAACACCGCTATAACCGCTCAAAGCTTCTGCTGCCATGCGTGGATCAAAACCCAGTGAACAGACGGCTGTATACGCCATAAACGCGTCAAATACATGATATTCACCTGTTTTCTGCAGGTCCACCCGTTCACCGTCATATATAAAGCCGTTTTTCCACCACTTAAGGGGAACGATATCGGCTGAACGAAGTCCTACGCTTACCGCGCCGGCATGATATTTTCTTACCTCCGCAATAGCGTCCGATCCCGCGTAGACAGGACCTGAGAAACCTTCTGCGAATGCGCCATAGGCTTTAAAATATTCAGCTTCATCCCCATATTCGTCCACATGCTCCAGTTCGATATTTGTTATACATGCGGTACCCTTCTTAAAGGAGAGGAAAGACCTGTCAGACTCATCCAGTTCCACCGCGGCAAACCTGCCTGTACCGTAAAAACCGTTCTTTCCTGTCTCAGGGAGCACTCCACCCACATAATATGACGCTTCCCCGGCCCCCTCGAGGGCTATAAGCATATGAGCAGCCATGGATGTTGCCGTTGTCTTTCCATGACTTCCCGCCACGGCGATGCAATGCTTATCCTCAAAAAGCTCCGGCAGATAATCGCCTCTGCGCACGCACGGGATCCCAAGCTCACGGGCTTTTAATATCTCTGGATTATCGGCGCCTACGGCGCTTGTATAGACCAGTAGATCCAGGCTGTTGTCAATATTTTTTCCAGAATGGGCGGTGAAGACCGACGCACCCCGTTTCCGGAGTTCTTCAAGCCGGCTGTTCATCCGTATATCGGAACCGGCCACTACATACCCTTTATCCATTGTGACCGAAGCCAGGGCACTCATGCCGATCCCTCCCATGCCTGTAAAATGTATCTTCATCCAAGCTCCTCCACTATCTTCTCAACTGCGGAAAGGCTTTTTATCTCTCTTTTCACCTCATGTCGTATCTTATCCAGCTGAAGCAGAGCCCTCTGCAGTTCTTCTGCAAGTCCGCCGCTTTCCCTCACCATGAGATAAGCGCCTTCAGCAACAGCTGCGCGGGCATTTTCAGTCTGGTGGTCATCTTTTGCATACGGATAAGGGACAAGGACTGCGGGTATGCCCAGTGCAAAAAATTCCGCAAGTGCCGTGGCGCCCGCCCTTGATATGATCATATCCGTATCACGGTACACGTTTTCCATATCATCTCTGTAGGCGAAGACCTCTATGCCCCGCTCCTCTTTTAGAGCCTCTGTGACCATCTCATAATCCCTGGTCCCTGTGATCCAGATCAATTTTATTCCCCGTTCTCTGAAAAAGCCTTGATTTGCCATGTCCAATACAGCTTTGTTTATGGAACGCGCTCCCAGACTGCCCCCCAGGACAGTGAGATATCCCCCTTCACAGGTTGTCTCAAGGATGCTTTTACGCACAGGGTTGCCGGTACATACAATATTGCCTCTCTTCAGCATCTTTTTTGTCTCTTCAAAACTGACAAAGATCTTTTCCGCTCTTCCCGCAGTCCTGCGCGTGACTTTTCCAGGTATCACATTCTGTTCCAAGAGGTAATATGGGATACCGCGAAGCCGCGCGGCGGCGGCAAAAAAGAAACTGATATATCCTCCTGCGCAGACCACTCTGTCCACGCCCTCTTTTTTCATCAAAGAGACTATCCTCATGAAGGCGGACAGATCCCTGTATATCCAGGAGAATCCTTCAAAAGGCCTTCTTATGTCAAAGCCCCGAAAATCAAACCCCTCCTTCATGGCGATATCCTGCTCCATCCTTCTTACAGAACCTCCCCAGATCATGGTGTCTCCTGATTCTCTTAGCCGCTGGGCAAGAGCCAGAGCGGGATATATATGTCCACCTGTGCCTCCCGCCGCAATAAGTGTCTTCATGCCATTCTCCTTATAACATCTTTTTCCAGGCTTCTTGCAAAACCCAGTATGATCATATAAGTCAGATAAGACGTCCTGCCATAACTTATCAATGGAAGGGTCACCCCAGTCACAGGAAAAAGCCCCACTGTCACTCCCATATTTATGATGGATTGAGCTGCAAACAAATATCCCGCAAGATAAAGATAATATTTCTCATGTTTGAATTTCGCATTAGCCGCAATCGTAAACAGTTTATAGACCATGAGAATATAAAGGGCTATCACGATCACGAGGAACCAGAAGCCCATCTCTTCACCCATGACGGAAAAAACAAAATCCGTATGCGCTTCAGGCAGATATTTTTTAAATACTCCGGAACCATATCCCATCCCGAGCTGTCCTCCCATCCTGAAACCGTATATGGAATTTTTAAGCTGATATGACGGCTCACCCCCTTTAAACAGAAAGTCAAGCCACGCTTTTATCCTCACGCTCCGGAACCCTCCGTTCCTGAAGACGATCACAACCGCCGCTGTTAAAGCTGTGGAGGCCCACAGCAATGCTGCTTTCATCCTGATTCCCGTAAGGAAATAGACCACACAGAACAGCGTGCAGAACAGCACAGCTGTAGAAAGGTCATTGCCAAGGAATATGAGCATTGCCGTAAGAGCAGTCATAGTGAATGCTCGTGCCACAGGCGTCCTGCCCGCGGCGGGCCTCCGGATACCTCCACCTTCTGTGTGGAACAAAGCGGTCAGATAGAGGATCAGCGTCAACTTCGCCCATTCAGAGGGCTGGAACCGTAATGGACCCAGCGAAAGCCATCTGCGGGCTCCGTTTATGGTCATTCCCAGACCGGGAATAAACACCGTAATTAGCAGTATGATCGATAAGATATGTATGGGAGTTGCGATCTTAAGCAGTTTTTTCATATCCACCCTTGCAGCCACAGCGTACAGGATAAGCCCTGCAGCCACGGCCATAACATGTCTGAGTATATAAAAATAATGGTGGCTGCTGATCCGTGCCGAAGATGCAGAGCTTGCTGACCATATAGCAATAAGAGAGAACCCGATAAACACGGCTAATATCACTCTCATATCGATGATAAAGTATCTTCTCTTACCGGTCATGATATCCTTTCAAATATCGTTCTACTTCCTGTTTGAATATTTTCCCGCGCTCTTCGAAATTTGCGAACATATCAAAACTTGCAGCAGCTGGGGACAAGAGCACGACTTCACCGGTCACGGCTTTTCCCATTGCACAAGCCACAGCATCCTTCATGGTCCCGGCTTTGAATACCGGCAGCCCCAGACCGGCGACTTCATCATATATCCGGTCTGTTGTCTCGCCTATGAGCACGACTTTACTGCAGTTCTCCCTTACAAGGGGGTAAAGGGGCTGAAAATCACTTTTTTTAGCATCATCCCCGCCGAGTATCAGCACGATCTTTTTACCGGGAAAAGCTTTCAGGGCTTTATCCGTCGAATCGACGTTTGTCCCCTTTGAATCGTTATATATGGTTATATTGTTAAACTCTGTCACATATTCTATCCTGTGTTCAATGCCGCTGAAGCGCCTCAATGTACCTATGAGGAGATCCCAGTCTCTGACAAAGCGCTGTACTGAGCAGAGAGCCGCAAGAACGTTCTGGACATTGTGAAGTCCCGGCAGCGCCAGTTCATCACTTTTCATAAGCACCTTGTCCCCGTCGCCGCTGCTCCTGACGATCGCGCCGTCCTCATAATAATAGCCTTCTCCGCATCTGCCGTTCAGGCTGAAACTCAATACCCTGCGCCCGGGTATGTTTTCGGGTCTGCTTAAAAACTCATCATCACAGTTGATCACAGCGATATCCCCTGGGGCTGAGTTTTTATATATGTCCAGCTTTGTCGCCGCATATTTATCAAAAAGGTCATCATACCTGTTCAGGTGATCAGGTGTCACATTGATCACAGCCGCTGTCATGGCCCGGAATGTGCGGATCCTTTCAAGCTGATATGATGAAAGCTCACAGACATAGACTTCATGTCTTTCCATGGCCTTTTCAGAAAGGGGCGTCCCTATATTGCCGGTAAGGACAGAATCCACTCCCTGGTCGCAAAGTATCTCATGTATGAGGCTCACTGTCGTGGACTTCCCGTTGGTGCCTGTGATCCCGATTATATACGGGTCATCCATGAGCATATATGCGAACTCTATCTCCGATATGATCTCCATCTCAGCGGCGACTTCCCTTATGTATTCTGAACGGGGATCTATCCCCGGGGATATTACAGCGAGACTGCAAAGTCCGAAGAACCTGCCGCTGTTCTCAGTCTCATAGGCAATGCCGTGAACATCCAGCAGGTCGAAACGGCTCTTGTTCCTGCTGTTAAGCTCACGTTCCGTCACATAAACGTCATAACCGGCACGCTTGCCCAAAAGAGCCGCGCTAAGGCCGCTTATTCCGAGACCTATGACGAGCAATCCTTTTTTCATTCAGCTCCTTACTGCAGTTTCAGGGTACTCAGCCCCACAAGTGCCAGCATGATACCCAGTATCCAGAACCGTACAGTCACTTTCGACTCCGCCCAGCCCTTCAACTCAAAATGATGATGTATAGGCGCTCTTTTAAAAAATCTTTTCCCCTTTGTGATCTTGAAATAAACCACTTGTATAAGCACTGATACCGCTTCCATAACGAAGACTCCCCCTATGATGATCAGCAGTATCTCACGCTTCAGCAGCAGAGCCATTATGGCAAGGGCTCCGCCCAGAGAAAGAGAACCCACATCCCCCATAAAAACAGAGGCAGGATAGGCGTTAAACCATAAAAAACCCAGCGCGGCTCCCAATATAGCCATGCCAAAGACCGTAAGTTCTCCGGCTCCCGGCATAAACGGTATATTCAAATATTCGGCGAACTTGGCATGCCCGGAGACATATGCCAGCACACCGTATGCCGCTATGGCTATACTCACATTGCCAATAGCAAGTCCATCCAGCCCGTCGGTAAGGTTCACTGCGTTTGACGCACCCATGATCACAAGCATCACAAAGGGCACATAGAGCCAACCCAGGTTGATAAACACGTCTTTCATAAATGGTACTGTTATATAACCCCTTAAAGCTTCGATCTGAGGATGGCTGTAAAGATAGAGCCCCACCACCAGGCCCAGGACCCCCTGGACGATAAGTTTATATCGGGCTATTACGCCTTAGGACTTCTTGCGTGATATCTTCAGCTAGTCACCTGTAACACCGAGTATCCCCAGCAACACACGGGACAGCAGAGCTAGTATCACATAGGAGTTCCGGATATCCGCCCATAGGACCGTTGAGATGACTATGGCTGTAAGCACCAGCAGTCCCCCCATGCTGGGAGTTCCGGTCTTTTTCAGGTGAGTCTCAGGGACATATTCCCTTATATGCGAGACATTGATCCTCTTCAGGAAACGTATGATCACAGGTCCGAAAATAAAACTTATTACCAGCGCTGTTACCAGCGCGTACACAGACCTGAAGGTGATATAGCGGAATACATTAAATCCCGCGAACTTTTCTATCAGCGGCACAAAGATATAATACAACATTACAGATACTCCCTCACTTTATCCAGGAACTCTTCCATGCGCATGCTCCTGGATCCTTTGAACAAGACTACATCATAACCTTCAACGATCTCCATGATCCTGGCTGCGTAAAGTTCTCTGCTTGTAAGACATTCGTGTTCGCTCTTTCCGGAACCTGCATTTTTATACTGCTTTCCGAGAAAGAGCCCCTTTGCATTTGCCATGGAGCTGACCATGTCCATGACCTCCAGATGTCTGGCCGGACTCTCATCTCCCAGTTCCAGCATATCTCCAAGGCATAAAAGGATATTTTTATTCCTGTAAAGTTCACGGATCTCATTAAGCACCGCTTTCACTGCTCCCGGAGAGGCGTTATAGGTATCATCTATGACAACTTTTTCATGTATATGAAACAGCTTTGACCGGCCATTTGAAAGCTCGACTTTATTGAGACCTTCCGCGGCTTCCTTCATTTCCAGACCCAGCTTCCCGGCGATGATAACCGCAGCCATTGCATTGTAAAGGTTAAAATCACCCCAGACATCCAGACTGAAACAGTCCCCTTCTCTGCAAAAAGAGCCTGCTTTTTTTGTGAAGACGATATCGTTTTCTTTATTGAACCCGTAGGTCTGAATATTGGAAAATGCTTTTCTGATACTAAAGAGACGGGCATCATCCCCGTTGACCATCTTCAGTCCGCCTTCATCCATCTCCCTGAAAAGTCCCAGTTTCCCCAGAAGCACGTTTTCCGTGTTTCCCAGAAACTCCAGATGGACAGGCCCTATATTTGTGATGATGCCGATATCAGGCGCAATGGCCCTTGAAAGGACATCAATGTCCCCGAACCGGTCCATACCCATTTCCACAACAACAATATCTTTGTCCATGTTATTCAGTATTGTATGCGGGACGCCCCATTCAGTGTTCAGATTTCCCCGGGTCCGTCCTGTCTTAAAATGATCTTTGAGGACGGCATATATCATGTCCTTTGTAGTGGTCTTTCCATATGACCCTGTGACAGCAATAATCCTCTGATTCAACTTGCTCCGCACATGGGAGGCTAGTGACAGAAGCGTCCTGGGCACATCATCTGTGAGCAGAACCGGGACATCGCCGATCCAGGCCTCATCATGTATATATTCTGCTATGACAAAAGAGGCTCCAGCGTCCACGGCCTGTTTTATGTATTCGTTTCCGTCATTTTTTTCGCCTTTCCATGCGGCAAAAAGGGATCCGTTCTCAACAGTTCTTGAATCAGCTGTATATGAACCGAAACAGGGATATTCCATCCAGCACCCTTTACGTTCTTTATAATAGATTCCCTCGACATCTGTGAGCTTAAACATCATATCCCTTCATACCTGATTATGCTTTCAGCGATCTTCCTGAACACCGGAACGGCAAATGTGGATGCATAACCGCCCTGTGCAGGTTCATCCACAAGTATTCCTATGACATACCGGGGGTTGTCGGCGGGGAAGAACCCCACGAAAGTCCCGGTGACCCTGCTGTAATCATATGTTCCCGAGTCATGGTCATATTTTACTGCGGTACCGGTCTTCCCGGCTATCTTGACTCCGTTGATACGGGCTCTGGAAGCTGAACCGTCATCAACCACACCGATGAGGATATCGCGCACTTTAGCAGCAGTCTCCTTGGAAACCACACGGCGGATCGTATTAGGACGCATGACCCTGCCTCCTCCGTCGGAATAGAGGATCTTACTTTCTATCCTCACCTCAGGCAGCAGCCCTCCGTTTGCGATCACAGCATATGCCGTGGTCAGCCTTAAAAGGTTTGTGGCAACGCCATAACCTATGGAAATATTCGCCAGATCAGACGGCGCCCACTTTTCCATGTCCCTGATCCTGCCGCTGGCCTCGTTGGGCAGCTGAATGGACCTCTTTTCAGTAAAACCAAACTGTTTGGCGTAAAAATATATCTTGTCCCGGCCCACCATGTCAGCGATCTTGATCACGCCTACATTGCTGGATTTTTTATATACAGTGGCCACGTCCATGATACCGTTTTTGAGAGTATCTCTGAAATATTCACCCTTGTATTTAAAATACCCGCCTTCACAATCTATCACAGTCCCGCTGTCCACGAGTCCTTCCTCGATGGCGGCGGCCAGTGTCACGATCTTAAAACTCGAACCGGGCTCAAAGGAATGAGCCACTGCCCTGTTTATCATAACACCTCTATCATCATATTCATAAAACCTGTTGGGGTCAAAATCAGGATAATTACCCATGGCGATGACTTCGCCAGTGACAGGATCCATTACAATACCGGAGATGAAATTAGGCCGATATTCCCTGTAACCCCACTCAAGGACCTCTTCAAGGAAATACTGCATATCGGTATCGATGGTGAGATACAAGTCAGCGCCATCCTCCGGGATCTGATTCAGGCTTTCCGCCTTTACTCCCCTCATTATATCGTCGAAAGACCGCTCCACTCCAGTGGCCTGCCCCGCATAGTTGACAAAGCCCACGACGTGTGATGCCGTCTTCTTAAGGGGATATATACGCATGGCATCGTCGCGTTCCATGTAGACGCCTTCTATCTTATCATTCTGGTCCAGATGCATGACCCGCCTGGCATCCACTCTTCTGGCAACAGGTATATACCTGGAATCATTCTCTATGCCTCTGCTTACAGCTTTAATGTCCGCGCCGAAATTCCTGGACAAAAGTCCCGCCACTTTATCTTTTTCCTGTTCGCCGATGGCGGCACCGTCGGCGAAGATCCTGTAATGATATAAAGTAGTCGCAAGCAGCTTCCCGTTTCTGGAATATATATTGCCCCTGAGAGGTTTGAATATCCTCTGACGCTCAAGCTTGCTCTGTTCCAGCCGTTCATAACGTTTTACAGTCTTGTTCAGTGTCGTCTCATCATCAAGTACCTGAAAATGAAGAAGCCTTATGGTCACGATTAGATATGCGGAACAGATAAATGCGAAAATTATCTTTCCATATACATCGACCATGTTTTTACCGCTCAATCTCATCAACCCCGTCCGCACTCCACTGCTTTGTGAAACCGTGTTTTTTTGCCCATTTTCTTACATTTTTTACATCTGTGGCCTCTTCTATCTCGATCTTCATCTCACGGTTTTTGAGCTTTAGTACGATGATCTCATCCCTCAATGCATAGGTCTCAGCAAGCACTTTTTCCATCTCCATATGAAGGATGACTTCCACAAAAAACATCAGCAGCAGCGCTATGAGAAATACAGGGATGAAACGTTTGAACCTGCTCATAATCTCTCCGCTATCCTGAGCTTTGCGCTCCTGCTTCGCGGGTTTTCCTTCTGTTCCCGCTCCCCTGCGGTCACTACTTTTCTGGTAATCTTTTTGAGGGATGCTTTGTGGCCGCATACACACACAGGGAACTCAGGGGGACAAAGACAATCCCTGACCTCCCTGGCAATAAATGATTTGACTATCCTGTATTCAAGGGAATGGTAGGATATCACCACAAGCCGCCCTCCGCTTTTCAGAGATCCCGCAGCTCCAAGCAGCCCTCTCTCCAGTTTTTCGAGCTCATCATTGACCCAGATCCTCAGCGCCTGGAATGTCCTGGTCGCCGGATCTATCCTTGACTCCCGACGCTCTCTGGCTGAAAAACAGCTGCGCACTATATCCGCAAGTTCTCCCGTGGTCTTCACGGGCCTTGAGTCGGCAATACGAGCCGCGATCTTCCTGGACCGCCGCTCCTCTCCATATTGATATATGATATCCGCAAGGGATTTGACATCCATGCCGTTCACAGCCTCGGACGCTGTCCTTAAACGTCCTCTGTCCATACGCATGTCTATTTCAGCGTCTGATCTGAACGAAAAGCCGCGGCCGCCATCGTCAAGCTGATGGGATGAGACTCCCAGATCCATAAGTATCCCGTCAAATGATTTATCCTCAAGGGCTTCCCAGAGATCATCATCCCCGAAATTGCCTTTTATACTTCTGAAGTTTTTATATCCTGACAATAGATCCCCTGCATGACGCAACGCGTCATCATCCTGGTCAACTCCCACAAGCTGCCCTGCGGCAGGATCCAGCATCTTTAAAATTTCTTTTGAATGGCCTCCGCCTCCAAGCGTAAGATCTAAATATTTTCCGTCCTCTTTAACGGCAAGCCCATCCAACACTTCCTTTAGAAGCACCGGTTCATGATACATCATATCATTCTCTTTCCTGACTGGCCATATAGTCAAGGACCAAAAGTATTTAAAAAAATCATTTTAAAAACTTTTGGAATTTGGCGCTAGCTATTTGGAATTTAATTTTTCTTCTTTTCGAAGTTCTCAGGCGCCCACAGCTCAATGTAATCGCCGACACCGATAATATCAACATCTCTTTCCGCGCCGGAATATTCCAGCAGTGCCTTGGGCACGAGAACCCGCCCCTGACTGTCTATCTTGACTTCAGCCGCAGTAGCTGATTTCATCCTGACGTAACGCTTGTACTTATGGTCACGCAGGGCTTTCTTTCTCAGGGGTTC
>CAZGIO010000049.1:0-10235 GCA_964525975.1 uncultured bacterium | reverse complement strand
CTTTTTCATGCCGGCGGCATTTTCCAGATATGAATATATCTTCACGCCGAGGAAAGTGGTATCTTCCCCGGGAAAAAGCTCTGCCGCCCTTGCAAGGAGGTCTTCGGCGAAAGAGCCTTTCCCTCTTACCGCCATAAGTTCAGCAAGTCCTGAATATCTGCGGAAATCCTTTCCCGGATGGCCCGCGGCTTCAAGCACTTCCCCTGCTTTATCGTATCCGGCCTCCCCGGCCTGATAGAGCAGCGTGAGAACCACGCCCCCGCTGTCCCAGTCATTCCTGTAGATATCATGGTATTGTCTCAATTCCGGCATCATATGGTTCAGCAGGGCATGTTTCATGAGATAGAACAACGCTTCTTTGCCGTAAACGGAAGATGACGCATATGATCTCAGGATATCATAACCTGTCCCATCGTCATCTTTGCGGCTGTTTTCCATATGATAGGCTCCCTTATAGAAAAAAGCATCTTCCCTGCTCTTCTTAAATATCCTGCGGATATCAGATACTCCGTGTCTTTCGTTCATATAGTAAAAAGTGAAAAAGAACCTGGACTTGTCCACCTTCACCAGCTTGTTATTCACAGATTCGATAAACTCCACGCATTTATCAATGTCGTCCAGGGCAAACATCAGGCTTACCAGTTCGTCAAAGACTTTTTTCCCCCCGGTCTCACTATCAAGCTCAACAAGCCTGTCATAGGAGCCGCTCCTGAAAAGAAGTGCCACATACCGCTGCAGCAGCAGTGTCTTCCGTGGGGAAAGTGTGTAATATCTGCCGAAATATTCCGCTGCGCGTTTAAAATCCCCCCTGTCACCGTAGAGGTCTGCCAGCTTGCTCAGAAAATATTCGTTTTCCGGCTCAATCGCAGCCATTTTTTCATATGTTTTCAGCGGGTCTTTTCCCAGTATCTCCTCAAGAGATGCTCTTGTATAAAGCAGTTTCCTGTCTTCAGGCTCATCCAGAAGCAGCATGTTGCAGTATTTATAAGCCTCCTGATATTCCCCCCACTCCACGTGCATCTCCAGAAGATCCGTCTTTATCTGTCTGCTGTCGGGATATTTCTTTGCCAGGTCTGTGAGAATCCCCATAATATCAGCCTTGTCGCCGCCGGACTCCTTTAAAACCAGATATTCTATATATTCATCTCCCGCCTCTTTTTTAACCATATTTGTTTTTCCCGCTGCGCAGCCCCCTGCGAGCATAGATATACATATAATGCACGCGGCCCAAATAAATCTTCTCATAATACTCCTAAAAATCCTGTGAGATGCCGAAATGGAATACAGGCCTGCCTTCAAGGCGGTCTCCGTCGAGCCTGTAAGCCCAGTCAGTCTTGAGGTTCAATAAAGAACCCAGATAGAGACGCAGGCCGAAACCGGCCGCTCCGTAAGTATTCTCTCCTGCATATCCGTTGTTAAAGAAAATCAACTTATCTTCACTGCTCCCTGCAAAGGCCAGGTCGCCGAAAAAGATCCCCCTGATGTAAGGCAGTGAGAAACCTTTTATAGAGAACATCACAATATCCACCACGGGGAACCGCAGTTCTCCGTTAAAAAATAGTATCCTGTTTCCCTCTATCTCCTCGTAATCATATCCTCTTACAGTATCCACTCCCCCGATCTTGAAACTGTTTTTGTCTTCTCCCCACGATTCCCCTCCAACACACCTGAAAGCAAGGGACATCCTCGATGAGATCTTCCAGTACTTCCTGAGATCCGCGACCAGAGAGCCGAATTTCAGGGAATCAGAGACCGGATATGACTGTTCATAAGTCAACCTGAACCTGTGCCCCGAAAGAGGATGGAAATAACCCCAGGACCTGGATGAATCTCTCACCAGTGATAAAAGTGTCGTATAAGCCATATCGCTGTAATCGTAATAAAGATTAAAATAAGACGTCCTTCTGCTGTATATGTTCACAGCGCACTCCACTCTATCCTTTTCGCTCAGGGGATAACTTGCGCTTATCATGCCCCCTGTGTATCGCTCATAGTAGTCAAGGAACATGCTTACATCACTCTCAAAATATTCGTTAAAAGAGTAGACGGCGGCATTGAGCATATATCTTTTTTTCCTGTACTCAAAACTTAACTGCATGTTGATGTCTTCAAAATCCTGCACAGATGTGAGATCTGCCAATATCAGGAAACGGTAGTCCCCCATAATATCCATGCCTGTGACAGTGGTATAAGACCTGAAATAGCCCCCAGTATCATATTGGAGGGAACCGCCCACAAGATCCGCTTTCATTTTCACTTTATATGGAGCGCTGGCATCCTTCACAGCCTGCACAGCCCCCTCAGAGACCTCATAGATCTCATACCTGGACGGTATGGACTCATCAACAAGGAGAGTATCCATAAAATCCTCTTTATACAGCCGCGCTGTCAAATATCTTCCTCCCCGGTAGATATTAAACATAAGCATGTCCGAAGAGGCGTTGGGATTTATAGTCGAGTTCAGCGATTCAGTCACCTGCCTTGCTTCTCCCGTATCAATATCGTAAGAACAGATGTATATGCCGTCGCCGAAGTTCCTGTCAAAATATAGTTTCCCATCCACGTAATCCATGGACCTGATATTATCTGTCACATAAAGCTGCCTTTTCAGCCCTTTCACAGTATCATACAACACGATGGTATCGCCAAACTCCCGTTTCTCAAGGACACAGATCCTTCCGTCTCCCGCCGCTGTTATATCTTCTTTGTTGAACCTGGATACCGCCAGGATTTCCGTCCGGCCGTCATCATAGAGCTTTGCAGCCGCATTTTCACTTCCCGTCTGCCCGGTTACATAAAGCCAGCCATCTCCCCCTGTTTCAACGGCTGTAAGTGAATCCAGTCCACGGGGAATAGTCATCTTCAACCTGCCGGTTATTATATCCTTTGTCGCCACTGCGTCCCTGTTGCCTTTTCTCACTATAAAACTGACTTTATCTCCGGATCCATCCCAGCAGATCCCCGAAGGAATGATCTTGATATAGTCGAACTTTCTGTCTGAAAGCCCCTTTGTTATGTTATCCACAATACGGCCGTTTTCCGCTCCTATAAGAAGAATATCAGTCTCTCCCCGCAGGCCGCTGTACACAGCGCATACATCGCCCAGAGGGGATATCACAGGAGCATACATAAAGACATCGTCATACTGCTCTCTCATACCGGACTTGAGTTCTGTAAAACTGAATACCTCATACGGGTTTTTGGTGTCCAGTCCGTCGTTCCAGTAAGTCTGCTTGAGCTGTTCACGCCATATCTCATATGCAACGTTCATCTCCACGCCGTAAACCCGTCTGAACTCCTTGCTGAGCCCTGTGCTGATCCGTCCGGAAAGCCTCTTGAAAAGCAGGACAAACTTATCCTCTCCATACTTAGCGCATAAGAACTCTGTAAATGACTGGGCAAGCTTGTATCCGTAATAACCATAATATTGAAAGACACTGTCATTCATCATACCCACATCAGGAACAGAAGCCGTAAGCACGTTCTCCCTTACAAGCATCCGCCCTTCTTCCTGCCAGTCATTGGAAAAATGCTCTGCCATTCCCTCCATCATCCATAGAGGAGGAAATGTGAGATAGTTATAAAACGGCGACAGGGGCATAGAGCTCGGGATGATATACTCATATTGAAACACATGCACCAGTTCATGCTTTACTACCCTCAGGAAATCAAAAATATCTCCTTTGAACGGTACCACCAGTCTCCGTTTTGACAATTCTGTGAAACCGCCCACACCTTCTGAGAGAGAAGAGTCTGTAATATTCGTTTGAAGAAAATCTGAGACATTGCTGTAGATCACAACAGGTATCTTACGGCTCAAAGCAATATCCATCCGTTTCCTGTAGTCATCGTGTGTCTCTTCCAGAGTCCTGGCGATCTGAGGGATCAATTTTACAATATCACCATAATAATGTATACGGAAATGCCGCGTCTCAAACACTTTCCATTGGATATTGCCTTCCCTTATCCTGTTACGTCCAAACTGAGCCTCTCCCCCCAATACGGCAAGGAAGACAATCAATATCATCAGAATCAAGCGTCTCATCTCAAAAATATCCTTTTTATTTTTTCATCCCTATTCCTGAAATAGGATAATGCCATGTCCGTATTTACCGCGGTGAGAAGATAGACGATCCTCAGCGTCTCCATATTCAGATCTTTATACCTGTAATCCTCAAGTATGTAACTGTTCTCTATGTTTTTATCCAGCACCCTCTCCCCTGTGGATATATCAAACATCACAAAATGAGAATCGACCTTGTAGATATAGTCCTCAAAAGAACGCTTCTTCCATTCAGACGGAGTCTCATACATCCCCGGATAACTGGTGGATTCCGCTGAATAAGAAGGATTGAGTCCATCAATACCGGAATAATCAGAATAATAACTAATATCAACTATTATATAATGTAATAAGATATATTTTGCTTTATAACTACCATATTCAGATAACTCGATCTTTCCATTATCAAAATAATCTTCAACGTCCCGCCTATGTTTATGTTCCGGCAAAAGACTTGTCACCACATTGATCCCCAGGGGATTTTCTTTAATCACGTTTAAATAATGTGCATTAAGGTCCTTTTCCACATTGAAATCCGATGTCTTCATAAGAAGCGGCAGCACAAGGACAGGGTCATCTCCAACTTGTACTTCAGGAGGTCTTGAGACAGTCATATTCACTGCCACGTCCCTGCCGAAGACACAGGCGGAAAGCAGTATCAGTATGGCAAGGTTAATCAGATGTGCTTTTAAATGCTTCATAGTTCTTCCTGGCCGCTTTTTTCCTGTCCAGCGCTATAGCCTGCTGATAATATTCTTCTGCTTTTTCCTTTTCTCCCATGGCCTCATAGCAGATGGCAAGGTTGTTCTTGATCCTGATATCATCGCCAAGCTTGTCAGCCTTCAGCAGATAAGCCGCGGCTTCTTCATAAAGGCCGTTGTTCACAAGTTTCAGCGCATACTCATTATATCGTGTATCCATCTTCATATGAACGCATGCTGACATGCATAATGCAACGGTTATAATAATCCCTTTTTTCATATTACTATGATTATATCAGAGTGATGAGAGAGTTACAAGTCAATTAAGCGGGGATAGACCCCGCTTAATGTCATATATCTCTGCCGGTGATCAGTCTGTGTGCCTCCCTGTACTTCCCCGCAGTGGTCTCTACCACTTCTTCGGGAAGTCCAGGAGGATCTGAATCCTTGTCCCAGCCTGAATCTGTGAGCCAGTCCCTTAGATACTGTTTATCAAAACTTTTCTGTGAACGTCCTGTCTTATAATCAGCCTGGGGCCAGAAACGTGAGCTGTCTGGAGTCAGCAGTTCATCGATGATAATGATCTCACCATTGTGTATCCCGAACTCCATCTTTGTATCGGCTATGATGATGCCCCTTTCCAGAGCAAAATCCCTGGCTTTCCTGTATACTTTCACAGCGGTCTCTTTCAGGCGCTGAGCTGTCTCCAAACCTGTTATTTCCGCCATCTCGTCAAAGGATATGTTCTCATCATGTCCCTCATCCGCCTTGGTGGACGGCGTAAAAAGAGGTTCTTCAAGCATAGCGCACTCTTCAAGCCCGCTGGGAAGGTTGATACCGCAGACAGACCCCTCTTTCAGATAACTTTTCCATCCGGAGCCGGTGATATATCCCCTCACAATACACTCAGCTTTAATAGGCTCCGCCTTCACAGCGATGACAGACCTCCCCTTCAGCTGTGATTCATACTGTTTCAGCTCTTCCGGAAAGTCTTCCCAGTCTGAGACGAGTATATGGTTTCCCATGATCTCTTTCATCATGTCAAACCAGAACAGCGACAGGCTGTTGAGCACTTTCCCTTTTTCAGGGATCGGTTCATTGAGTATATGGTCGAAAGCGGACATCCTGTCTGTGGTCACAATAAGCAGTCTATCACCCATATCATAGATATCGCGGACCTTTCCCCTTGAGAACAGTTTCAGGTCAATATCTGTGTTTTTTACAGTCATATCTCTAACCTCCAATTTTTTTCCATTTATCCATTATCTTCGTTTCCATCTCTTCCATGGTGCATCTGTCTCCACTCAGCCAGTTCACTCCCTTTTCTTTTCTAAGCCATATGAGCTGCCTTCTGGCGAAATGACGTGTCTTCTTCTTTATGGATCTCACTGTATCACTGTAATCCAGTTCTCCATTGAGATACCTGATAAGGTCGGCGTAACCAAGAGAGGCAAATCCGGGAGCGTCTTCGGGCACACCATTTGAAAGCAGCGACTGGATCTCATGGACCCATCCCTTTTCAAGCATGTCGTCCACTCTCATATTTATCCTGTCATAAAGTCTTTTCCTCTCCATGTTTATCGCGAAGTATACAGTGTCATATGGAGAGTCCTGCCCGCTTTCTTCATAGGATGAGAACGTCCTGCCGCCGATCTCATAGACTTCAAGTGCTCTTATGGTCCTTTTCAGGTCATTGGGATGTATTCTACCGGCATATTCCGGATCTGTCTCTTTAAGACGCCGGTACAATGTCCCTTTTCCCTGACTGTTTTCAATTTCCCTGAGTCTGTTCCTCACATCCTCATCCCCCCGGGGTACATCAGAAAGACCGTACAAGAACCTGTGTATATACATGGGAGACCCGCCGGCCATGATCACGTCCGCACCCCGTTTCCATGCATCACGGCATGCTGCCTCAGCATCTGCCACGAACCTGGAGACATTATAATGTTCCACAGGTTCCGCCACATCGATGCAGTGATATACGATACCACCCTCCGGTTCCGGCTTTGCAGTACCGATATCCAGACCCCGATAAACAGCCTGTGAATCAGCTGAAATGACCTCAAAGCCGTATTTTTTTGCCATGCTTTCAGCAAGGGCTGTTTTCCCGGAGCCTGTGGGCCCGCTTATGACAATAAGCCTTTGTGCCATGGATCACCCGAACAGTTCTTTTTCAACGATCTCACATATGATATGGGCCACTGCAATATGGTTCTCCTGTATCCTCGGTGTGTCATCTGATTTGATCACCACTGATATATCGCACATACCTTTCATTTTACCGCCGTCTTTTCCCGTGAGCGCCGCCGTGGTGATCCCTTTATTTTTAGCTGTTTCAACGGCTTTCAGAATATTCGGGGAGTTCCCGCTGGTGGATATGGCGATAAAAAGGTCCCCCTCGTCTCCATTAGCCTCGATCTGCCGTGAAAAGACAGAATCATAATCATAATCATTGGCTATTGCCGTGATCACAGACGTATTTACAGTAAGGGCTTCTGCTTTCAGCGCCGGTCTGTCAAAATAAAACCTGGCCACCAGCTCCGCCGCTATATGCTGTGCGTCCGCGGCGCTTCCGCCGTTGCCGGCCAGCAGCACTTTTCCGCCCCGCCGGTACACGTCGAGCACGGTCTTTGCCAGGGCTTCCACGCTTAAGAGTATCTCGTTGTCTTCCGCGCTTTTTCTCATGGCATCAGAAGATTCCATGAGTCTTTTACTTATAATATTATTCATCGCATCCCCCTGTCATATGACTCAAATATTCTTTCAGTCCTTTTTCCAGATCATATTTCGGCAAAAATCCCAGTCTCTTTATGGCGGCGATATCGGCTTCGGAATACCTGATATCCCCTTCCCTTGTTTCCCTGTAGGTGATATTGGCCTGTTTACCTGTTATATTCTCCAGAGCTCCCACCACATCAAGAAGAGAAGATGATCTTCCCGTCGCTGTATTATAACAGCTGGAACCTTCCACACCCATATTCATGACATTGGCTTCAGCCACATCTTTGACATAGATGAAATCCCTTGTCTGTTTTCCATCTCCGAAAATAGTGATCATGCACTGATTTTTCATAAATGCCTCTGTAAAGATAGAGAGGACACCTGAATACATGGAAGAAGGATCCTGGCGCGGCCCGAACACATTAAAATATCTCAGAGCCGTCACATCCATGGGATAGAGCCTTCTGTAAAGATCCCCGTAACCTTCCCCGGCGAGCTTGGAAAACCCGTATGGTGAATCAGGGAGAGTGTCCATTTTCTCTCTTTTGGGAAGTTCCGGCAGGTTGCCGTATACAGCCGCCGATGATGCCAGCACCACTTTTCTCACCCCCGCTGCCGCTGCGCAGTCCAGGACATTAAACGTGCCGGTGACATTAATCTCATGATTTAAAGCAGGCTGTTTCATGGACTCAGGCACAGATACAAGAGCCGCTTCATGGAATATCCCTTCAACCCCCGCGGTTATCCTCCGCAGCAGTTCTCTGTCTCTTATATCACCTTCGATGAATTCCACATCTTTTCTGAAGGCGCTGATATTCTCCAGGCTTCCCGATGAGAGATTATCCAGTACACGCACTTTTTCCCCGTTTTTCACAAGCAGTTCAGCTATATGTGAACCGATAAACCCGCATCCACCTGTGACAAGATACATGTGCAGCCTCCTTTTTCATAATAATAGCATAGGCGTTCTTTTTCTCAACATTTTATTCCCGGACAAGACATGAGAGATATATTGACAAACAGCATCAGGAGGGTATCCTTTTTTCATGTCAAAGACAATATATACCATCAAAAATGAAATACGTCACTCAGTTGAGATAAAAAAATCCAAGTTTATCGCATATACGTTTAAGTGCGAAAACAAAGAGGAAGCTGACGCCATTCTCCACGATATAAAGGAGGAGCACCCCTCTGCCACACACTGCTGCTGGGCATATATCTACGGCCTTTCAGGAGAACATTCCAGATATAACGATGATGGAGAGCCCCACGGGACAGCTGGCCCCCCTATACTGGATGTCATAAAAAAGAAAGAGCTTACCATGGTCCTGGCCGCCGTAGTACGTTATTACGGAGGCATAAAACTTGGCGCAGGAGGTCTCATAAGAGCTTACGGGGGTGCAGCCGCCAGGGCCATGGAACTGTCAGGCATAAAGACGCTTGAGCTGACAAAGGAAGTCTCTGTCTCCATTCCCTACAACCTGCTCTCACCTGTTGAAAACCTCGCCGAAGAGTTGGATATCAGGGAAGAGAGCCGCTCGTTTACAGAAAAAGTCGATATTACATTTTTAATACCCGACAGTATATACCCTGAGTTTACAGGCAGGATCACAGACCTCTCAGCGGGGCAATGCAAGCCTTCTGTCATCTCTGAAAAGTTCTGCTGATCAGTCAGACATCATCATGGTCTCATAATCATTCAGGCCGGCAGATTCCCTTATGGCCCTGATCTCTGATATCTTGTCTTCTGCTGTCTTCTTCAACGACGCATCATCTGTTATATTAACAATGAGCCTGTATGATTTCATATGATAACGTTCAATGGCGAGAAGCTTCTGCCAAGTCTCATAAACAGACTGTTTATCGTTTCTATATGCATGAAAGACCATCTTTATATAATAGTAATTGACGTTCCTGGGATTCAGCTTTATAGCCCTTTCAGCCATATCCAAAGCTTTGGAATGCAGCTCGGGTTTAAAGAGGGTGAAATCCTCTGACTTCAATATCACATTGTAAAAATAGGCTTTAAAATAATAACTTTCAGGGTCGTATTTACCGTATTTCACCATGCGTCCAGTCATATCTTCTATGGCAGCGATCTTTTCATCCCATGGCATCTCAGGGCAGCTGTTAAGCAGTAAAAGCGCATACTCATTGGCATAAAAAGATTCCCAGGGATCCAGCTGAACAGCCTTCTCATATGCCGATTTTGCACTTATATAATCACCTGCTTCAAAATATGACTCTCCTCTTTTGTGCATCCTGTATGCCCCGTACTGAAACAGCAGGAAGAACAGTGCGGGAATAAATACAACAGCCGCCTTCCCCCGGCTTACGGCTATCCCTTCATCCCTTTCCCTGTTGAATGAGAGCAGTATCCCCCCAAGGAGGACAAGTGAGAATGATTTTTCTATATTGTTGAAAAGAGCTGCTGTCATCACCGCCATGAGCAGCACTTTATATTCATGCTCCTTTACCTTTCCCCATATCAGATAACCGAACAGCAGCAGCCCCGCTGCTCCGCATGTAACCAGTATTTCCAGGTATGAGGAATGGGACATATGAGGTACGATGGAATAATTGGAATATTCTCTTTTTTCAGGTAACGCATGGCCGGGAAGAACATGACCCCCTGCAGCAGGCCCGTAACCGTTGAGCGGCCTCTCTGAGACAGCATCCACAGCCGCTGCGTCCTGATCTCGTCTTTCGAGACACGGGTGAGCTCCGATTCCGGGAGGGTTCCCAGG
>CAZGIO010000048.1:8037-10420 GCA_964525975.1 uncultured bacterium | reverse complement strand
TGCCTTAATGATCTGAAAAATATTTAAGGGGCCGAAAGGCCCCTTAATATATCAGAGGAAGACATCGGTGTTGTCTGTCCGGATTCCCCTTGATTCGATAAAACTTATGAATCTGTCTGAGCCATCGCTTTTTTTCGCGGTGCAGCAGATGACACTGATCATAATATGGAGAAAAATGAGCAATATCTGCAATTTTCTCATAATAACCTCCTAATGCAGCTTGTTCATGATAAGATATATCACAAGGTTCAATATCATGATGCCGAACAGCAGCATGGCGCAGAAATCTTTCAGCGGGATGGTGATCACCAGCCAGTTTGAAAAGAGCATGATGATGAAAAATGCGAGAAAGAGGATCACGATGCCCAGTGTAAGGCTGGCTGACCGCGTGATGATCATCTGAAAACGCTCGTCAGTGGCATATGAGGGTTTTCTCAGTTCCCTGAGTCCGAAAATGATATATATGACCCAGACAAGTATGTAGCCTGACAGCAGTCCCTGTATGAAAGATGCTGAGTTTTCCATAAAACGGGAGACCAGCAGCAGTATGAAAAGCACCAGGATGTAGAGCACGTTGCCCAGGACAAATTTCTTTTTACTGAATTTTTCACAAAACATATTATTCCTCCTCGGTAAAGATAAAAATTTCTTCAATTGCAAGCCCGAATATAACACCAATACGATGCGCCAGATGTATGGAAGGGTCGTATTTTCCCCTTTCCAGGGAGATGATTGTCTGCCTGGACACTCCGCATTCCTTCGCCAGGTCCTCCTGGGTCAACTTCTGCAGGCTTCTCAGTTCCTTGATACGGTTTTCCATGTTCACTCCTTATTCTATGTAAAGTGCGCTTTACATAACTAATATATTGCTGATTTTTAAAATGTCAAGTCTACTTTACAAATTTTTTATTTTTTTTTGGATTTTAATTTGAACCGGTTCATATTTTTGGTAATATAACTATGAGGAGGATAAGATGAGACAAGGATATACTTTACTGGAACTGATAATTGCAGTGGTGATCGTCGCGATATTGCTGGGGTTTGGAATAACAGCGTATATGGGATATATAAATGATTCAAGGGTCTCAGCGGTAAAAAGCACTATCTATTCTATCATTACTTTTGAAAAAGGTGTAAAGACAAAATATGACGAGTTTTTATACACGTATGGCAGCGAGGAACTGGATAATGACTATCTTGTGACATGGAAAGACAATGTTGCCGCGGATCCGGTCTACTCATCCATGGGAACCATGCTGATCATACAGATCGAACCCCATGTGACTTCGGACTGGATAATAACCGTGGATAGAGACGGCCCAGCCATAAACGGCAATCCCTGGAACTGCACTGGTTTTATAGTCACTGCGAAAAAAAGAAGCGATACTTCAAAATATGTCCGTTTTAATTATCTGCAGGGAGTATGGACGGAGGTGTTGTAAGATGGGAAAGATCACCGGCATAGGCGGTGTCTTCATGAAATGCGCTGACATGGAAAAGACCATGGAGTGGTACAGGCAGCTGCCGGGTTTTGAAACCGGTGATGAGACCGCGGTGATCCTTCGTCCTGCTGGAGGAGAAGGCTCTTACCAGGTGATGGGATATTTTAAAGAAGACGATGATTATTTTTCCCCTTCCCGGGAAGCCATTATGTTCAATCTCACGGTAGACGATCTTGATGAGGTTCTTGAAAAACTCCGGGAAAAAGGAATAGAGACTGTGGGTGAAGTCGGGGAATGGAAACAGGGCCGCTTTGCCTGGATCATGGATCCCGATGGAAGAAAGATAGAATTGTGGGAACCTTCGGGAAAAGAATGAATATCCCGATAGAAGAGTTGACGCCGTCTCAGCTCTATATCAGCAGAACTAAATTAGCTGCCTTTGAAAACTGCGACCATACGGATCCTGTCCCTGTGAAGCGTCTGGGAAACAGACTTATGCTCACTGACGGCCATACCCGGGTCGTGCGTGCTTTTCTAGAAGGCAGAAAAGAGATCGAGGCTGTTTATGACACAGATGAACTGGACTGGTTTCAGTATGCCATTTGTATGGGCTGGTGTCTCCGGGAAGGCGCGGACAGCATAAGAGCTCTGTCTGAACGCATTGTGGACCATGGTGAATATAAGGTCAAATGGCTGGAAAGATGCGGGATGATGCAGGCTGAGGCTGAAAAGGCACCTGATAGTTTTGTTGAAATAAACCGTGTGCAGTCTGGAAATATACAGAAAAACGCGGAAGCTGTTTTAAGGTCTCTGCCCCGGTGGTTCGGGATAGATGAAGCTATCGTAGAATATGTCAACGGTCTTGGAGACACTGTCAATTTCGAAGCATCCATCAACGGAATCAATGCGGGGTTTATGGCATTGAAGATCCATCACGGGAT
>CAZGIO010000048.1:0-8027 GCA_964525975.1 uncultured bacterium | reverse complement strand
ACTGGGACAGGCCCTTCTCGTCGCGTCAGAAGGGGTATCGGAACCATGCTGACAGAACATGCAGAGAAATTCTCCAGGGAGAGCGGTCTGAGATTTATGACGGTGAAGACACTGAGTCCTCTGCGGGAGAACGAGCCATACAGACGAACAAGGGAGTTTTATGAGAAAAACGGGTTTCTGCCTTTTGAGGAATTTCCCGATCTCTGGGGTGAAGTGAATCCTTGCAGCCTCTATATTAAACAATTGTGAGTTGTATGAAAACCGATGCTTTACTGAAATATTTCCGCACATAAGGGCAGTATCAAATACATCCGGGAGATCCGGACAGGCTGTTCATTGAGCAGTGTGATATATATACAGTACAATGGCAAGGCAGGTTACCTGAAAGCATCAGATGATCCTGAAGAAGTCTCTTTTATCTTGAGAGAAAGAACAGTTATGAAAGCCATTGAGAAAGTAGTTCATGTGCCTGCAATCCTGGACAGCGGCGTCTGTAACAGCACTGTATATATGATAACAGCGGAAACTGCAGGGAAAAGCGGCGCGGATCTTTGCGAAAAAAAAAGACCTGAGAAGCTCATGGAGGAGCTGTGCCGCGCCATGGGAGAATTACATAATATTCCCATTGAAGGTCTGCCTTTGCTGGGGCTGGAACAGAAACTTGCCTGGGCGGAAGAACGTGTGAGCAGTGGATCGGTTGACGAGGATGATTTTGACGATGTGCGATTGGGTATGAAAGCAGAGGAGATATTGGACTGGCTTGTTAAAAACAAGCCCGATATTGAGGATTGTGTCTTTACACATGGAGATTTCTGTCTGCCTAATGTATTTATGGACAAGTGTGGAAACAGCTCCTTTATTGACCTGGGCAGAGGGGGGATTGCCTGCAGGTATCAGGATATTGCCCTTCTTTTGAGAAGTTTTCAGTATAATTACAGGATCAGTTCAGCGGATGAAGTGATCAGGATATTTGAACATTCTTCCGGGATCGATGTTGATATGAAAAGGGTACGATATTACCAGGTCCTGGATGAACTATTTTAGGAGATGTCATGGATAAGTGTATTTTCAGGAAACTTAAAGATGAAATCCGGGCTCTGGAATCAGCCAGAGCCGCATACTTATTCGGCGGCGGAGATGCAGGGGCTGTTGTCTCTGAACTGAGCCGATACCAGAATGAGGACGGAGGATTCGGCCACGGTATGGAACCGGATTTTGAGATGCCCTTTTCGAGTCCCATAGCCACCTGGTCTGCTTTTGAGATCATGTCTGAGATAGGGTATGAAGGATGCGGGAATATGGCGCAGCGTGCCGCTGAATACCTTGCATCTGTCTTTGACAGTAAAGAGTCACGATGGTATGCGGCTGACCCCCGGGTAAACGACTATTCCCATACACCATGGTGGCATCATGACGAGACAAAGGGACGCTGCCCCATAGACGGGTCAAAGGGCAATCCCACGGCGTCACTCTTAGCACGGCTTATTCAATGTGGTGCAGACACAGACCTGGATATTAAACGTCTCAGCGCCGAATATATTGATTATTTTACAAGGAAAGATGTGTATGAATCTGAACATGAGGTCTTCTGTTTTATTGACCTGTGGGAGCAGGTTGAAGGAGAGATGAAGGACCGTTTGAAAGAGTCTTTGTCAGATGCTGTTTCTCAGCTTGTCACCCTGGAACCGGAAAAGTGGCAGGAATACAGACCGTCACCGCTGAAGTTTGTCCGTTCACCAGAAGGGCCTTTCTGGGGAATAAGACCTGAGAGCGTCAGTTTAGAGATCAGATATATAAAAGACAGGCTTAACAAAGCGGGACTTCTTGAGCCCAACTGGCCTGCAGCGGTATACAGTGAATCACACTATAAAAAAGCCTGGCCTGCATGGAAAGGCATACTTACGCTCAATGCTTTGAAGATCCTGGAACGCTTTGCCGGTTTTTAAGATGCTGTTCCTTTTTGTAACTGACAAGGATAAGAACAACTGCTGCGATCTGTATCAGTGTCCTGACGGGCTTGGCCTCATTGGGAAGATCTGTTATCTCTCCGTAGAAATTTATGGCAAAATGGAACAGGATGCCTGCAAGGATGCTTTTGTTATTCTTATGATAGAGCCAGTCCATGATGATACTGACGGGATAAAACGCTATTATAAAATCCAGCAGGTAAAGCGGTGAGTCAGCAAGGAGTCCGTTCTGGTATGTGCCTGTTATAAAAAACATGGGAAGATGCCATAAAGCCCATATTGTGGCCAGTATGAAAGCCGCTTTAATGCGGTCTTCAATCTTTTCAAGTCTGTCCAGAGCATAACCTCTCCACCCGATCTCTTCAGCCAGTGGACCGAATACCATGGTGAACAGGACAAAGGACAGGAAAGGAAGCAGTCCCTCAACGGCGGGGTTGAGATGTATTTCAACGGAAACGCCGAAAAATGAATTGACAAGCAGAAGAGCCGCCAGCGCCGTGGAGGGTATGAAGAATATGATCACTGAGTAACCTGAAATACCGATAAGCCTGAAATCAGTGAGCCTTTTTATAAATAATTTCCGTTCTCTTTTTGAATATTCCCTGTTCATATAGATCAGTCCGAACATCGTGGGGCTTACGCCGCCAAGTGCGAAAAAGATCTTTCCGTAAAATGTCTGGTACCCGGTAAAGTAAGTAATAAGCAGCATAGACCATGAAAAAGATATGACAGATACGAAGAAACGCATAACCGGTTTATGTGACATGTATCCTCCTTTGAATGAGATAAATATATTATATATCATGAAAAATAATATTGAATATATTTTTCATGCGCATAAAATATGGCTATGACAAAGGATGATATCCGGTTTATTTATTTTAATGAGATGCCGTCGTCTTCATGGAGCGGAGGCAGTACCACTCAAGTCTGCATTTTTCCCGAAGGTGCTGAACTGAAGGAACGGGATTTTGTTTTCAGGATCTCCACTGCGACAATAGAGTGCCCTGAATCTCAGTTTTCCGACTTTTCAGGTTATGAACGAATACTGTTCTCTCTGGATGGTATTTTCAGGCTTAGTAATGCTCAGGGGAAGGATGTAGTCCTCAAACCCGGGGAGAAATATCATTTTTCAGGGTCCGATAAGATCATCAGCAGGGGAGAGGGACAGGATTTCAACCTTATATTCAGGAAGGGTGTTCAGGCTTGTGCGGAATACCGCCTCATGACTACAGAAGAGATATATCTGGAAAAAGATGTGTTTCACTGTATTTTTCCTGTGTCACAGGGGAGTGATCTTGTGATAACCTTGGGTGATGAGAGGTTATCAGGTGGCGTATTAATAAAAAAACCGGGCCCCGGCAGTTTGAAGATATCTCTTTCAGGACAGGGAAGTTTTATCCACTCAAGGATCATAATCTAGATTTTGAGGCATACGTATGCTGATGCCCCCCTTGAGAATATTATTTTTTCATGTGCTGGATCCTCATGGCATTGAAAAGGGCTATTAAAGCCACCCCGATATCCGCGAAAACCGCACCCCACATGGATGCTGTTCCCATAGCCCCTGATACGAGGAAGAGCAGCTTTATACCCAGGGCGAAGAGGATATTTTCAAGCACGATCGCTTTTGTCTTTCTGGCGATCTTAACAGCTTTAGGTATGAGAGAGAGGTCATCGTCCATAAGCACCAGATCTGAACTTTCAATGGCAGCGTCTGTGCCGGCGCGGCCCATGGATATGCCGATATCAGCGCGCATGATTACAGGAGCGTCGTTTACACCGTCTCCCGCAAATGCCGTGCAGCCGCGATTTGTCTCCATGATCGACTCCAGCTTTTTGACCTTGTCTTCGGGGTTAAGATTATAGTAATACTTATCAATGCCCGCCGCCGCAGCTGCCTGAGCCGCAGGGTGCGCGTTGTCTCCTGTGAGCATGCTTATGGAGCTTATACCCTCACTTCGCAGCAGAGAGACTGATGACGCAGCTTCCCGTTTGACTTTATCTCCCAATGTTATCCTGCCTGCGTAGAGGCTGTCTACTGCAACATGCACTATGGTCCCTTGTGAGTCAGAGAGATCATGTCTGATACCCATCTGTTTCATCAGCTTGTCATTACCCGCCAGTATCTTTTTTCCGTCAGCGAGGGCGCTTAAACCCATTCCGGGATATATGGTCTGACTGGTTTCCGCCTTTTGATCAATGCCTGCATGCTCCATGATGGAGACCGCAATGGGATGTCTGGAACCCTGTTCCGCCTTCGCGGCTGATTTCAGGAGATCCTGTTCGGAGAATCCGTTTGCGGGAACGACTTCCGTGACAGTGAATACACCCTCTGTTATAGTCCCTGTCTTGTCAAAAACGATATTTTTCAGCTTTGCGAGCCGGTCCAGGATATCTGAACCCTTGACAAGTATTCCCGAAGCCGAGGCAGTGCCTATGCCTCCAAAATACCCCAGGGGGATGCTGATCACAAGAGCGCATGGACAGGATATGACAAGCATTACCAGTGCTCTGTACACCCAGTCACTTAAGCTTTGCCCTGTAAAAAAGAGAGGCGGTATAAACGCGATGAGAATAGCGCCGCCTACAACAACAGGTGTATAATATCGTGAAAATCTTGTGATAAATTTCTCTGTCTTTGCTTTTCTCAGCGAAGCTTTTTCTACCAGTTCCAGGATCTTTGATACGGAAGATTCTTCAAGGGGTTTGTCTACCCTGATGATCAGGGAGGAGTCTTTTACTATGTGTCCGGAAAAGACTGCTTCACCTTCCATGACTTTTACGGGTCTGTGTTCCCCTGTTGTGGTGGAGCTGTCCACATGTGAGTTGCCGCTGATGATGGTGCCGTCCAGAGGTATCCTTTCTCCGGGCATGACGATGATGGTCTCTCCGGGAGTCACCGTTGACGCTTCTCTTGTCTCATGCCTGCCGTCTCTGCTTATGACAGTGGCTGTCTCCGGCCTGAGATCCATCAGCGCTTTTACAGATCTTCTGGATCCCGCAAGGGCTTTGTTCTGGAAGTATTCTCCCACTGAATAAAAGACCATGACTCCCGCCGCTTCGGCCATCTCTCCTAAGATGATTGCTCCTATAGTGGAAACGGCCATAAGAAAATGTTCATCCAGGATCATGGCGCGGGAAAGGTTCTTTGCCGCTTTAACCAGAACGTTATAACCTGTCACGGCATATGATAAAGCAAATAGTATGACAGTTGTCCATTCTGCTATACGCGCCGCCGGTATGGTGGAAAGCAGCCCGGCTGAGAAGAGCAGTATGCCCGCGAGGGGAAAGACTTTTTCATGGCTCTGTCTGTCTTCTCCGCTGGTGTATTTTGACACCTTAATGTCAGGTTCCCGTCTGCTGATCACCGCTTTTACAGATGATATGTCATCTGTGTCTATACGCATTGAAAGCGTGGCAAAATCAATGGAGACCGAACGCACATTTTCAAGACCGGCTATCTCGTTTTCAAGTTTTGCCGCGCAGTTGGCGCAATCCAGGTTTTCAAGCTTGTAACGTCTCATCCTATATATCCTCTCTAATATGAATCAGTCCGGTGTCAAGGATCCCAGGGACATGTTCGTCGTCCAGAGAGTAAAATACCGTCTTTCCCTCTTTCCTGTATTTGACCACGCGCTCTTTCCTTAACATGCTCAATTGATGAGAGATGGAGGATTGTGTCATGTCCAGTATGTAGGCTATATCACAAACACAGAGCTCTCTGTCTTTAAGAAGAAGCAGTATGCTGAGTCTTGTGGGATCTCCGAAGACTTTGAAGAACTTTGCCGTTTTTTGAATGATCATGTCTCCAGGCATTGTCTTTGCCGCTTTTTCAGCCTCATCCCTGTGTATGCATGTCACTTCGCATGAGAGTGATTTTTTCATGGCTCTCCTTTACATATGAATAGTTACTCATGTGTTTATTATATGAGCAATTACTCATATGTCAATGAATATCCCGCAGGATTGACTTTTTTATTGAAGAGACCCAATGATCTCCCCCGCGTTATAAGCGGGGGTATATGATGAAAAATGATTATTACAGCACTGTTTCCAGTATTTCCGCTGAAGAGCGAACCAGTGCAGGGCATTTTTCTTTGGCAACTGCTTTGGCGGCAGCTTCTTCAGTGAGGAAATCATGTCCCAGAAGACCTCTGCAGGTAAGATGTCCGTTTTCAGCTTTAAATCTTTCACCCATTTCCCTGACTTTTTGATAGCATAGCGCTTTATCATGGCTGAATTTCAAACCCAGTGCCATGAACGCCCCCGAAAGCGCTCCACAGACTTCCTGAAGACGTCCCATTCCTCCACCGAATCCTGCGGCGACTTTGAAAGCTTCCTCTTTTCCCATTCCAAGATCCTCGCAGAAAGCGAGAAAAACAGACTGGCAGCAGTTGCATTTTCCCTTAAAGTTCTCAGCGGCGATATCACTTTTTTTCATAACGGCTCCTTATGGTTATGCCTGGAAGGCTGATATTGTAACGTATTGAAATCAGGCGTATGAGGATCACCGTCGCGATGGGTACTGATGTCACAAGCAGGGCGGGAATATCTGCTGATTTCAGCAGGACATAGAGCAGCGCGCCGGAAAAACATGCTGTGGCATATATCTCTTTCTTGAATATCAGGGGCACGTCCCCGCCCAGGATGTCGCGTATGATGCCGCCCATTACTGCTGTTATGACGCTTAAGAGGATGACTGAAAGGGTGGATACATGGGCGGATGCGGCTTTATTCGCTCCTACCAGTGTAAAGACACCTAGACCCACTGCATCAAAAAAAAGCATTGGGCGGTCAAGCTTTTTTATAAATCCCGCGAAAAAGAAAGCGGCGGTGACACCGCAGATCACAGCAAGGACGTAATTTATATCGTCGACCCAGAAAACGGGAGTGTTGCCCAGTACCATATCACGAAGTGTCCCGCCTCCGGTGGCTGTGACAAAGGCCAGTATAAACGCTCCGAAAAGATCCATCTTTTTATGTGAGGATACCATGGCTCCCGTAACGGCGAATACGAAAGTGCCGAATATATCAAGCAGGTAGATCATTGCCTTTTTCCGATATTGTCATCAGACCAGTTCCACCACTTCAGCAGTTCGGGATCATGGACCCTGTTTTCCGCAAAATAGACCGCGCATCTGAATACATATAGTACGCATCTGTCGATATGACTCATCCTGAGAGAGCAAAGCTCATCATAGAGTATTTCGGGAGACTTGTCCTGAAGGTCATCAACGCGGAATATGCCCAGGTCATTGAGATCCCCGCTGATGCTGGCTCCCACGCCGGGAATAGTAAGAAGCTCATTGTCCAGATTTTTACCCATGGCTTAAAAATACCCGTTTTTATTACACTTGACAACATAGTTTTATTACCTAATGTAGATTTATGATCACTGGAAGAATATTTGATATTAAACGGTATGCTGTCCACGACGGACCGGGCATCAGGACCACTCTGTTTCTGAAAGGATGCCCTTTAAAGTGCAGGTGGTGCCATAATCCGGAAAGTATCAGCGGGTATTTTCAACTCCTGTACAACAGGGATGCCTGCGAGTTGTGTTTAGCATGTGTGGACAGATGCAGCAGGGGAGCTTTGGAGGCGCGTGACGGCGCCCTCGTCCATATCCCGGAACGGTGCAGCGGATGCGGAGGATGTATGGAAATATGTCCCAACGACGCCCTTGAGCTTTCCGGAAGTGATATCACCCTTGGGGAAGCAGTGGATGCATGTCTTCGGGACAGGATTTTTTATGATACATCCGGTGGCGGGGTCACCCTTTCAGGGGGAGAGCCTCTGAGTCAGTCTTTATTCGCGCTCTCTGTTCTAGAAGAACTCCATGAAAAAGGGATCCATACAGCTCTTGATACTTCCGGTCACGTCCCGGCAGAAATTATGCGGGAAAGCGCTGCTGAGAATGATCTCTATCTGTATGACATAAAAGGTATCGATCCTGTTCAGCATAAATATAACACAGGGGTTGAAAATACTCTGATCAGAGAAAATCGCTTCATGCGCGTTTCCATGGGGTAGAAGATTATTATCCGATATCTGCTT
>CAZGIO010000047.1:0-10456 GCA_964525975.1 uncultured bacterium | reverse complement strand
GTTCATCTTCGATGAATTATAGATGTTTATTGATCTTTATCCAGATTCGGATTCGTATATAGCAGATATGTAAACAGATATTCAGTTTTAGTAAATGTACTAATATTGCTGAAAATAATATTGATATTAAAATATTCATAAAAGCTCAACGCTGATTATTTGATTACCGGATGCAAATCCATGTGTATACATGTTGCATACTTAATGAAGAATTAAAACACCGCAGGTGAAAATTCAGAACAAGACGGGAAGGGAGAATTTATTTTCACTTCATCGGCTTGTGAATGAATGAAAAGAAAAGACGATGTCTTTTTATGATTCTTCATTAAGCAGAGCATGAATCCGTGAAAGAGATGGGCATGGTGGGGTATCCGTGTTCTGGGATGGCAGAAGGGAGGGATCCGTGGTTTTAAATAAGAAGCATATTGCAGATTACAGAATGACAGTTTTAATCCGTGTGACTTTCTCAGAAAGTCCCGTGTGAACACGCAGTGTTCCCGTGGTTAGAAACAAAATGCGGTTTATAGAAAAAGCGGGGAAGTCATCCCCGCTTAAAGTCCTTAGTAACGCATGGTGCGCCCGATGGCGTCTGCGGCTTTCATTGCATTGAAGACCGATTCAGCTGTTACGGGAACAGGTTCGTTGTGAATAGTCTCGCCTTCCACTGAGGCGGCTTCCGCGGCGCGCATGAGATCTGCATCACTCACGTTGCCCAGGCCTATCTCTTCCAGTGTGATGGGAAGGCCCACTGTGTTGCAGAAAGAGAAGACTTCTTCTATGATCTCGGGATCCTTGTCTGTGAGTATGAGAGATGCCAGTGTCCCGAATGCGACTTTTTCACCGTGATAGTAATCATGTGTAGGTTCAAGGACAGTAAGTCCGTTGTGGATGGCATGGGCGGCAGCGAGACCACCGCTCTCAAAACCCAGGCCGGATAGCAGCGTGTTGGCTTCAACGATCTTCTCAAGAGCGGGAGTCACTGTCTTTGATGAAGCTGCGATGACAGCGGCTTCGCCGTAGTCCAGGAGCGTGTCATAACAGAGTTCAGCCAGAGCGTAGGCTGTCATGGAGCCGATATCTCCGGTCATGTTAGGGGCGTATTTTGCTCTTGCGGATTCCGCTTCAAAATAGGTCGCCAAAGCATCGCCTATCCCTGATACCAGGAATCGCACAGGGGCATCGGCTACGACTCTTGTATCCACGAGGACGATGTCGGGGTTTTTGGGTAGTACAAGGTAGCGTTTGAACTCACCTTCCTGAGTGTATATTACCGAGAGAGCGCTGCAGGGAGCGTCGGTGGATGCGATGGTGGGAACAACGGCTACAGGTGTTCCGGCGGTGTGTGCCACTGCTTTTGCAGTATCAAGAGCCTTTCCGCCTCCTACTCCGCATATGATGTCATTACCATGTTTATGAACGATTTCAGACAGGCGTTCGATCTCTTCATCGGAACATTCGCTGTTGAACACTTCCATATCAACGCCGATCTTATCTTTGATCTGATCCAGGAATTTATTCAGTATATTCTCAGCTGCAAAGGGATCAGCGATGATGAATGCTTTTTTGCCGAATCTTGCAAGTTCATCTCCAAGTCTTTTTAAAGCGTTTTCGCCCTGGACATAGCGCCCGGGAAAAATCGTGGTTTTCATCATAATACACCTCCATTAGTGATTTATATCACGAAAATAACAGGGAGAAACCTTCCTGTCAAGTATAAAGTGAAAAAATTCACGAAATAAAGTATTAATAATTATACGTTCAGGGTAAAGAGTACGATATCTCTATTGATTATCCAGCTGAAGATTTGTATATTTGTTAAAGGAGGGTTTATGGAACAAGGATATGTGCATGTCTATACAGGAAACGGAAAAGGGAAGACCACGGCGGCGTTAGGGCTCTCTGTTCGTGCTGTATGCGCAGGGCTCAAAGTCTATTTCGCTCAGTTTGTAAAAGGCATGCCATACAGCGAGCTTAAGGCGGAAGAGAAACTCCAGGGCCTGGAGATACATCAGTTCGGACGGGACTGTTTCATATACAGGGATCCCGAACAGGAAGACATCGATGCTGCATATGAAGGTTTTACAGCAAGCAGGGATGCCCTCGCATCCGGCGCATATGACCTGGTTGTGCTGGATGAGCTGAACATAGCACTTTACTATAAACTTCTTTCTGTACAGGATGTCATTGAAGCCATTGACGAAAGGGATCCCGGGACCGAAGTGGTTATCACCGGGCGTTATGCTCCTGACGAGATCCTTGAGATAGCGGATCTCGTCACCGAGATGAAAGAGGTCAGACATTATTACACCGAAGGTGTGGACGCGCGTGAAGGCATTGAACGATAACGGAGGAAATATGCGTTTGGAAGATGGCAGGAAATATATCAGAGAGACTATCACAGAGCTTGAAAATGACGGCGGTGCTGTTGAGATCGACAGCTGCGAGTTTGAAGACTGCATATTCACACATGCCATGCTCCAGGAACTGCATACCCGTGTATGCCGTTTTGTGAACTGTGATTTTACCAAGGCGAAGCTTAATTCCTCTTATCACCGAAACAGCGCTTTCATTAACTGCAAGTTTGTGAAAACATCGCTGTTTGATGCCGAGTTTGACAACTGCAAGATGACAGGGTCGCTCTTCCAGGAGATCGATGCCACCGCCATGAAGATACAGAGGGGAGAATGGTCATACACCATCTGGTCTGAGAATAAGCTCAAAGGCGTTGATTTTTCAGAGACAAGGCTTAAAGAAGCTGATTTTTACGGCTGCGATCTGCGGAAGTGCAGTTTCCGCAATGCGGATCTCAGCGGAGCGCTTCTCACAGGCGCCAAGACCTTCGATACGGATCTCCGGGGAGCCAACGTTGAAGGGGTGGATTTCAAGACGTTCAGCCTCAAAGGGATCAGGATCGACATCAACCAGGCAATATTTATTGCCGAGTCCATGGGCGCCGTGCTGGGTTAGAAAAATATTGCAGTAAAAGCTGATTAAAAACAATCCGGTGACTGTTTTTTGTATTTTAATGAAGGGGCCGCGACAGCAGGAAATAACAAGCGGGATGTTTGAAACATCTTTTTTCACACTGTGTCTAATTATATAAAGAGTTTTGGTGAAATGGTGAACGTAAATGGGGGTATTATGAAAAAGTATCTTTATCTGTTTTCCGCGATTATTGTTTTTTTGGGGACTGCCTGTTCAAAAGACATGAAAAACGGGACAGAACCTTCAGAGGGGTGGGTTGAGCTTAAGCTGGTTAAAACGTGGATCCCCGAAGGCATCACAGGGTTGAACATGTCCATGTGCAGCGGTTACAAAAACGGCGAAATCTATTATGTGTCCGCAAGCAATGACGGTTTCAGGATCATTTTCAAAGATATATACGGTAAAGATGTGCGGACCATAGAAATACCCATGGGGAAAGGCCCCGGGGAGGCAGTTCAGAACACCGGCGTGGTCATAGACGATGGCAAAATATTTTTTTCCGATATTGCACTTGGACGTATATCCGTCTTTGATATGGAGGGAAAATTTTTAGACAGTTATGATACAGGCTCGGAACTGGGAATGGTGCTCCATCTTAATATCAGTGACGGGATCCTCTATTATAACGGATTCGATAAATACAAGATTGCCGCTTATGATATTAAAAATGGGGTGATGAATGCCGGTATTCCTTTGGAAAATATGCCGGAGGATGGAGAAAGACTTTCCGGCGGTCCCATCGTGGTAGATAAAGATAGAGATGTTGTCATCATGGGACATACTTCAATACCTTACTCATATACAGAATATGATATGAACCTCAACGAGATCAGGACTGTGGGTAAAAAAGATCGTCACGGTGACAAAGAAGGCGTGTGGCTGATCCGTCCCAACACCATACTTATGAATGGCGAGTTTGCCATAGGCACCATGGCGCTCCAGGGAAAATACGTACTGGCGCCAAATAAAACAGGAGGAGTGGAATTCGCTTCTGATCTTTCCGTAGCTGAAAGTATTACCATAGACGGTGTAATAAATGTTTTTGATAAATTAAGCGGAAGATATCTTTTTGCAATGAGCCATGACGGATTGAAAAATATTAACGGAGGGATCCAGATACTGGGAGCTGATGAAAAATATATAACACTTATTGTCTATGCATCTGATGACGGGTTAAAGAGCCTGCTGCAAGATCCCGGAGAAGAACCAGCGGGAATATTGGTCGCTGTATTTGAAAATCCTCTGAATTAGATTATCTGAAAGGGGCTGTATCAGCCCCTTTAAATATTATTTCTGATCGTAAGCGTCTATCTCAGGCAGTTCTTCAAGTGTCTCTTTTCCTATGTGAGAATGGCTTCTGAAAAGGAAATAATAAATCACAGTGGAAAGAATATAGAAGAATATGGTCATATAGAACGAGTAGGCGAACGAGTATTTTTCGATGATCCTGCCGCCCACGAAGGCGCTTACCATCCATGAGAGGTTCCAGGATATCTGAGTTATGGAATGTGTCATGGGCTGTTCTTTTTCAGAGACTACTTCCATGGCAAAGTTACGGTTTAAGGGTTGATTCATGTTCATGAGGGTGGTCCTGAGAAAAAATGCTCCCACTGCCAGTTTCAGATTATTGGTGACTGCCATGATGAGCATAAAGGGGAGGGAAAGCAGCTGTGTTATGACGATGCCGTTGATCATGCCCAGTTTTTTTGAGAGTATTGGCGCGCTCATCATGCCGATGAACATGAAGATCTGAAGCAGTGAAAAATAGAGGCCTATCCTGCCTGAACCCAGATGGAAGACATTTCTGAAATAGAGGTTCATAAAGGGTATTATAAGGCCGGCGCCCATGCCCACTATGAAGCGTGGTATGACCAGCTTGATGATCACAGGCCAGTTATAACTTTTGATCTCTTCGAATATTTTTCCGTTTGTTTCTATTTTCGGTGCTTTTTCTTTGATCCAGATATATGGCAGGACCGAAAGCATGGTAGCCGCGATGGAAGAATAGAGTGTTATCTTATAGGCGGATATGAGATCCATCGCTATTCCCGCTGACAAAAACATGTGGGGGAGATATCCTCCGATGACGTTTCCTATGAACTGGGAGATCACAAAGACCACAGCCTGGAGGCTGAAGACGTATATCCTTTCTTTTTCAGTGCTGTTGCGCATGAAAAACGGGGCGGATACGAGTCTGTAAGTCATGAAGAACATATGGGCGAAAAAGGCAAAGAGTATGATGAGAGACAGTCCCGACACTGAGACCTGGAAAAAATAGCAGAGTGACGCGAGGAATGCCGCGCCGATGAGTATTTTTTTTGCATGCACACGGCGGAGCAGGATGGCCACCGGGATTGCTATGAGCGCTGCGCCCAGAGAGCGGGCGGAAAGTATAGTGCCGATATTGCCTTCGCCGTAACCGGCCTCTTTAAGGTAAAGGTTAAAAAGCAGTCTGAATACAGACATGCCTATGCCGTTGAATACTCCGCCTAACAAAAATAGCTTGGCGTTAAGCGATATCATCTTGAACGATTTTAAATATTCTCCCATAAATGCCTTTCGTATTACGAAGAATACTGGAAAAAAAACAGTTTGTCAAGCTTTACGCATAAATGAGAATAGTATGTTCATGGTCTGAATATTATTGTATTATTGAAATGTGATCTTGTTTATGTGAAAGGGGAATCAATGAAAAAGAATATAGGCGCATACCCGTTTGTATATCCCACACCAGTGGTTCTTGTGGGCGTCCATGACGGAGAAAAAACCAATTTTACGGAAGTGGGTGACTGCGGCATCATGGGTATTTCTCCTCCACTTGTATATGTATCACTCCATGAAAAACATTTTTCAACATCTGTAATCAGGGACAGGGGTGTGTTCTCCATCAACGGTGGAGCTTGGGGATTTCTGCGGTATATATTCCGGGCATGAGAAAGATAAATCCAAGTTGTTTGATGTTGAGATGCATCAGGATGAGGTTCCCATGATAAAAGAGTGCCCTGTTACGCTGATATGCTCTGTGGAAAAGCATGTTGTCATAGAGACCAGGAATATTTTTATTTCGAGAGTGGAATCAACTTTTATGGATGAGGATCTCTTTGATGAGAACGGTCACCCCCGATTTTCTCCTCTGGGCCATTTCAAACCTATGATGTATGGACTGGACAACAGATATTATGCCATAGGGAAAGTCATTGGAGAGGGATACCGGGAAGGCGAAAAGACCGCCTCCCGGTATTTGAAAAAATGAATAATTATTTTAGTTCAAGAAAATAGATCGTGTCAGTTGGAGATTCAAGTTCTTCAGAAGTGTTGATAGTAGCGAGTATCCTTCCATCTTCCAGTACTCCAAGCACGGCCCCGATCACACTGTTGTCTTTGAGTTCATAAATAAATCTGCCAGTGTAATTACCTTTTGCATCATAAGAGAGAAAATAGTGGTCTTTTTCAGGTTTTTCCTTATCCTCCAGGACATTGAGGATAAGATGCTCTTTATAAAAGAATAAGTTCTGGATGCCGGGTTTGCCTTCCATCTTGAACCTTCTGCCGGTCATTTCCATCTTGAACGGTTCTTTAACATATATTATTTCAGGGACAGAGGCTTTTATAAGCTCAAGGTCTTTACCTTTTTTTTCATAGAACTCCATGTCATAACCCATCATGGATACAAGTATGAAATTATCTCCTTTGACATTGAGCCTTTTCATACCATGCATCATTTTGTCGAATGAGAAGTTTCTGTCTTTCTCTTCCACTGGAATATAACTTTCGGTTCTTTCTCCATTGATATTATATTTTTTTATTGTGTAGGCCGAGAACTGGGTATATACAACTATGTTTCCAGCATCATCCAGTATTCCGTCAAATATTCTGCCGTCGTCAATATTGAACTCATCAATGTATTTGATCTTATTGCCTTTATCTTCCAGTGAAAGGAGAAGAATTGTATTTCTTTGGAAATCTCCCAGATAGATCACATTATCGCGGAAACCAAGAAGCTTTGAAGAACGGCTGAGGAACTCTCCCGGGCCGTTTCCTTCTGCAATATATTCGGCAGTTATCTCCGCATCCAGGTTAAAGTGCACCAGTCTGCTTTTTACTGCATCAAGAGCTACAAATCCTGTTTCAGTGATAAAGGCATTTCTTATTGTCATGGGAGTTTTGAGTTTTACAGATCCAGTTGATACGAAGTTACCCAGGACCTTATCTTTCTTGCCGCAGCCGGTCAAGAATACCATTAAGATTAAAACAATAGCTAAAAGCGTCTTTTTCATAATTCCTCCTTATAAAACAAATAACTTTGTGTAGCAAAGTAAATATAAAGACATTTTACCTTCTTTTCAAGTAAAAATTTATACCCGAAATATATTTTTGATCAGCCGAGAATATCGATCTTGACAATAAACTCTGATTTTATCAGTTTTTCACGCTGCTTTTTATCTTTGAGGACGATCCATACGTCTCTGATATCCTCAATAAAACCCTCTTCCTGGCTCATGCCTGAATCGATGTATCTGATCCTGACTTTTTTTCCAATGTAAGATTTTAAAACTGACATATCCATTATCTTCCTCCCGAACTTTCTCATTGCCATAAGGATCATCAACCGTCTTTTTCTGGCGGCTGATATCATTAAGACAAGAAATATTGCAATAAAAATTGAAATATTCATAACACATCCTCAGTTTGATTCAGCATATCATGTTATAAGATAATATCAAGAGAGGGGGAGTAGAATTCCTCCCCCTGTAAAAAATTATTTGCCGAGTTTTTTAAGCAGGCCTTTCATCATCTGGCCGGCCATCTCACCTTCAGTTGAAGGACGATGATCATCGGGATCGCCGTTGGCTCTTGCTTCGTCAGTGTCCACGATCTCCCGTCCCTGGGGAAGCTGGAACAGGCTTGAAGAAACAGAAGCGTTCACGTCTAAGGTCTTTACCATGATATTCACTTTGATTCCCATAACGTTAGTCTCGGATTTCAAAGCGATATTCTTGTTTTTCCAGATCCATACCTTATTGCCGAGGCCTTCCCATATTTCACAGGGTTTACCTTTGACTGTGTCTTCTCCGGTTTTCTTGAATCCAAATCCTTCCATTGCGGCTTTGCTGTACTCATCCACATCATCATAGTCATAATCTTCAGATTGGAAGTTTTCCGCGGCGGGATTGGCTGACTTATAGATATTATCGTGTTCTTCATCCCAGGTATACTGATCTATACCTGTAAGAAGCGTGTGCTTTGTACTGCTTTTCTTCATTCCGAATAGTTTTGTCTCAAGTTTATCGACAGAATATTCCTTATATCCGTAATCGTCCCAGTAAAGAACCCTTGTCCCTGTTGAATTGCCAGTGAGTTCGTAGACGATCTTCCCTGATTTATAAGGATACTTCCTGTATCTTTCCCCCGATGCCATGCTTGTAAGAACAAATAATACCAGAATCAATGCTGCTGCTGTTTTTTTAAACATACTACCTCCCTTTATGTTTGCCGGTTAAATATAGCGGAATTATTTCATATTTCAAATCTGTGAATGAAAAAAATGGTTTTCATAGATATAAAATTTTATATGAGCTTATAAGTGAATTTAATTCACAATAACTAAGGTTCAGTTTGCCTGTGATTTTGATAAATAGCTGCTTGAATGTGGTTCGAAATAAAGTATAATGATTCTGTGTAACTGCATATGATATTTTGCGAAGAAGGGAGCTGTATGAGGTATTCAGAAGATGATTTTAAGATGACGGCGCCATGCGGACTGGATTGTTCCATCTGTGAGCTGCATCCGGCGGGCAAAGATGATAATCTGAGAGCGTATCTGATCTCCAGGGGTATACCTGAAGAAAAGCTGCCTTGTCCGGGATGCAGGGAGCTTAAAGGTGAGTGTCCTGTCCTTCGCGGTTCATGTGCCACATATCAGTGCGCAAAAAAACACGATGTTGATTTCTGTTTCCAGTGTGGAGACTATCCCTGCGGGAGATTGAATCCTTCATTAGACATGGCGGACACTCTGCCTCACAACCTGAAAATATATAACCTCGCATATATTGAAAAGCATGGTCTGGAAGATTTCCGGAAACATTCGGTTACAGCGAAAAAGCTCTATTTCCAGGGCAGGATGCATATTGGAGAAGGCCCGTTGATCGAGCAGAAAGGGGAATAAAATGCTGGAATGCAAATGGTATCAGGTATGTCCCATGAAGCGTTTTTATGAAAAAGGCCTTTTGGATATTTCGTGGGTGCAGGAGTACTGCCGCGGAAACTGGAAAGAATGTGAACGATACAAGATGGAAGAGGCTGGCAAGGCTCACCCTGATAATATGCTTCCCGACGGGACCATAGATGAAAACTTATCTTGACTGTTTTCCCTGTTTCATGTCACAGGCTCTCAGAGCAGGCAGGATAACCGGAGCAGATGAGGCACAGATCAGGGAGATCATCAACGAGACCGCAGGGCTTATAAGAAACTTCCCCGAGGGACTTACTCCGCCTGAGATGGGTGAGGCGGTTTATTCCGCTGTTTCCCGCATAACTGGTGTGAAGGATCCCTTTGCAGATATAAAAAAGAAGAATATCAATAAAGCTCTTGAGATATTCCCCTTATTTGATGAAGAAACCGCAGAGATTCCCCAAAAGCTTGAGCAGGCAGTGCGGTTGTCCATTGCCGGGAATGTCATCGACCTGGGCGTCAAAGGTGATATTGATATCTTTGCCGAAGTAAAGGAGACCAGAGACGCCCATGCCCATATCTTTGATTATGAGGCGTTCAGTAATCAACTGGCATGTTCTGAGACGATCCTTGTGCTTGGCGATAATGCGGGGGAGGCGGTCTTTGACAAGTTTCTCCTCAGAGAAATTGGCGTGGATAAAAAAGTCTATTACGCGGTTCGTGATAAAGCTGTGATAAACGATGTTACTATGGTTGAAGCTCTCGCCGCAGGCATTGATGAGTACGCTGAAATAATATCTTCGGGGACGCAGGCCCCCGGAACACTTCTTTCTCACTGCAGTGAGGAATTTCTGGAGCTTTTCAGATCAGCTGATATGGTGATAAGCAAGGGACAGGGCAATTATGAGGCGCTTTCGGAAGCGGAGAGGGATATTTTCTTTTTGGTAAAAGCAAAATGCCCGGTCATCGCGCGGGATCTGAAAACGGAGATCGGCAGCCCTGTATTATATTATAGGGAGTAGATAATGGATGATGTGAAGGTTGTAGAGATAGGCCGTTCCAACTGGCGGGAGTTTGCCGCTTTGGATATTTTTGACGAGCAGTATATGTTTCTGCCCCCCAGGACAGGGATGTATATGCTGGCAAGGCATTATGCTGAACCGGAGTGGGAGATATTTGCCTTTGCCCTGGGCGACAAACTCATCGGGGGATTTTCTGTAAGGGAGTTTGGTGATGAAAATCCCGTAAGATGCGGAGTGGAGAGATTTTTTATTGGAAGGGAGTATCAGGGAAAAGGAC
>CAZGIO010000046.1:0-10533 GCA_964525975.1 uncultured bacterium | reverse complement strand
TAATTTACGTCCTTCATCAGACAGTTTGCGACGAATCGGTAAAAAAAATTCGATGATTATGAGATACTTTATGAAGTGCCTTTTCTCATAGAGAACGTCCCCTTCGATAATAAATACCTGCATCAGGCAAAATATTATATAGAAAAAAAATACAGGGAAGAGGGTTATTTCCAGGCGAATGTGGAAAGCATCATCAGAGAATATGATAACGGCGTAAGCGTGACCATCGATATAAATGAGGGTGAGAAACTGAGTATCGGCAAAATACGTTTTACCGGACTTTCAGGGATTAAACCCAAGACGCTCAAAAAGGGATTGGAGACCAAGGAGTCCTCATGGTGGAAACATCCCAAGCTGGATGAGGATAAGATCCGTCAGGATATCAAAGCAATCGAAGCGAAGCTATGGAAACTGGGTTATTTCGGCGCTTCTGTAAAAGGCTATAAGATCGTGGACAGCGACGATCCCAGAAAACGTGATATTATCATCGATATCGAACAGGGTCGTAAGTACAAAGTGGGCGAAGTCACCTTTGAGGGCAATGAGATCTTCACAGATGAACAGCTTTCTGATATCAGCGGGCTCTACACCGGAGTGGATTTTACAGGAGAAGAACTGCAGAAGACATTGATCCATTTCAGTGAGATATATGGAAATAAGAGCCATATTTTTGCCGATATAACTCCCGAATATGATTTCAGGGATGACCTGGTCGATATTACATTCAGGATAAAAGAAGGAGCTCCTATCATAGTCGGCGAGATCAGGATCACAGGCAATACCAAGACACTGGACAAAGTCATTCTGAGGAATGTCTACCTGATCCCGGGAGAGGAATTTAAACGAGACGTGCTTATGCTTACCCAGGAACAGATATACAACCTCGGGTTCTTTGAGGATGTGCGCGTAATACCGTCACCCGCTGAAAATGATCCCAATGTGCTTAACATAACAATCGATGTGAAAGAAAAGCTTACAGGATCAGTCAATTTCGGCGGAAGTTACTCAGACAGCGCCGGGTTCTCTCTCTTCCTCAAATATGAAGAGCAGAACATCCTGGGACGGGCATATAAAGGCAGCGTCCAGCTTGAGATCGGCAAGAACGTGGAGACCTATCAGGTCTCATTCACCAACCCGAACCTGTTTGATACAAACACATATGTCTCTGCGCGGGTATATAAAAAGGAACAGGACTACGATGATTATGACATACATCGTCAGGGAGCCGGGCTGACACTGGGTAAAAAACTCACAGTGTTTACCTCTGCCTATGTCTCATACACCCTTGAGGATGTCAAGATAGATGAGATATCTGAAGAAGCCGCAGAGGATATAGAAGAAGCCCAGGAACTCCGGAGCAGTATGGCGCTTACGTTCGCCAGGGATTCAAGAGATAACCGCTTTGAACCTTCCAGGGGCACGAACAACTCTATCACCGCTGAACTTGGCGGAGAATTCCTCGGGGGGGATATTAACTATTATAAATTTGAAGCCAGCTCCAACTGGTTCTTCAAGTCATTCTGGAAACTGGTATTCTCCACCTATTTCAAGACAGGAATCGTGGAGAAATTGGATCCCACTGAAGAAGTGCCTGTGTATGAACGCTTCTTCGTAGGGGGCAATATATACGGAGTCAGAGGTTATGACGACAAGGAATTGTCGCCCTATAACGATGAAGGCTATTATGAAGGTGGAAATTTCTACTTCACCTCATCCTTCTCCTACAAGGCTCCGCTGGTTGAACGTATGATAACAGGTTACGTCTTCTGGGACGTGGGCCGCGCATGGACGTCATTGGGAGATTTTAACTTCAGAGATATGCGTTCCGGCGCCGGCGTGGGTGTGAAGATCACAACACCCATGGGCCCCATTACACTTGATTATGCATACGGGTTTGATAAAAAAGACTGGAAATTCCACTTCGGTATTTCACAGGGTACATTCTAAGCGTTAACTACAGGGAGGTTGACTATGAAAAAGACAATACTGGTGATTCTTACAGCGGTTGTGCTCACAGCGGCGGCATTTGCCCAGGCGCAGCCTGTAAAAATAGGTTATGTGGACCTTGAGAGAGTCCTTGATGCGTCAAAAGAACGTCAGACTGCTGAGTCAGTATTCGGCAAGGAAGCTCAGGAGATGCAGAAACAGATCGAGACTGAGTATAAAAATCTCATGACTCTCAATCAGCAGCTCCAGGAACAGGCTGCGTTCCTCAGCAACGAAGAAGGTAAAAAGAAACAGGATGAACTCATGGAAAAACAGAAAGCATTCAATCAGATGAGGAATGAGATGTCTGCAAAACTGGAAAGAAGGCAGGCTGAACTCATGAAACCCATCATCGATAAAGTGAAATCTGTTGTTAATAACATCAGAAAAGAGAAGAAATACGATTTTATATTCGAGAAATCAGCGATTATATCAGTGGATGATTCTTTCGACATTACAGATATGGTGATTGAAAGAATCAACAGATAATGGATATGGAAATATTTTTAAGTGACCTTGATGTTCCCGGGGGGAAGCTGATCAACAGCTCCCCCGGGGACTCTATTCGCTTTTTTTCATCCTACGTTTCAGCGGATGTGAAAAGCGCCTGTTTCATCGACAGCCTGGATATTCTGGAAAAGACAGGCAACCGGAAAGCGGGACTCATTTTTACTCCTGAGGAAATAAAGGGTAACAGTTCCCCGCAGATCATATGTTCTTCTCCCCGTCAGGCCTTCTTTCAGATGGTGGCTGGCTGTACAGCCCGTAAACGGGAACCCGGCATACATCCCACGGCAGTGGTCGCAGACGACAGCCGCATAGATAAGAGCGCCTATGTGGGGCCGTTTGTGTCCATAGGCAGGGGATGTACCGTTGATTCCGGCGCGGTCCTGGAAAGCGGCGTTGTCCTGGGAGATAATGTCCAGGTGGGAAAAAACAGCGTCATCCATGGCGGCGTTATCGTTTATTCAGACGTTTCCATGGGAGAGGATGTGATCATCCACGGCGGCACTGTCATCGGAGCGGACGGGTACGGATTCGCGGAGACGCCACAGGGGCTTGTCAAGATACCGCAGGTGGGAAGGATAAGGATCGGAGACCGCGTGGAGATCGGCGCAAATTGCTGCATCGACCGCGCCACGCTGGATGAGACTGTAATAGAAGACGGCGTGAAGATCGATAACCTTGTCCAGATCGCCCATAATGTAACCGTGAAGAGCCATGCCAGGATCACCGCTCAGGCGGGGATCGCCGGCAGCACAACCATCGGTGAATGGGCCGTGCTTGCAGGACAGGTGGGTGTAGGTGATCATTGTGTGATTGGAGATCACGTGGTGCTTACGGCCCAGAGCGGCGCTCCGGGAAGTATTGAAAAACCCGGCGTTTACAGCGGCACTCCCGCAAGACCCATGAAACAGCAGTACAGGGTAATGGCGTATCAGTCCAAACTCGAAGCAATGTGGAACAGGATAAAAGCCCTGGAAAAAAAGCTGGAGCAGTATGAGAAAGACAGTGACTGAACCCCTTGAGTTCAGGGGCACCGGGCTGCATACCGGTGAGGAGTCCCTGATCAGGCTTCTGCCCGGGGGCGAGGGCATACGCTTTATAAAAAACAATATTGAGATCCCCGCACTGGTGAAGTATAAATCCGGCGATGCAAGAGGCACGTCGCTTTCATCAGGGGGAGAGACCGTGCATACTGTGGAGCATCTGCTCTCTGCATTGTATGGAGCCGGAGTCACAGACTGCGGCATCGAATTCCTGGAAGGCAGCGAAGTGCCGATCTATGACGGAAGCGCCAGGGTCTTTACGGAAAAGATAACAGGAGCCGTGGGGCCCTTCAGAGGCGAGACGAACTGTCTGACACGGACGGGTGGATATGAGTATCGTTCCGGAGACGTCTCCATCAGCTGGGACGGAGGAGACGGCGACTTTATCGTTGATTTCACCTATGATGGCTCACGATTCGGCCTTGAGGACCAGCGGTGCGAGATCAGAGTGGACAGTGAGACTTATGCCGGGACCATTGCGCATGCAAGGACATTCGGTTTTTACAGCGAGATAGAGGCTTTAAGAAAAGCAGGGCTTGCATTAGGCGGGTCCCTGGAAAACGCTCTTGTGATTAAAGACGGGAAACCCGTGAATGGCGAGTACCGGATGAAGAACGAGCTGGCTGTGCATAAAATACTGGATTTTATCGGGGACATGTCCCTGAGTGGAAAACGGCTCGCAGGACGCTTTGTCATAGTGGGCAGCGGACATAAACATAATACGGAATTTTTAAAGCAAATACTGGAGGGTTGAATATGTCAGTAATGGGTACAAAAGAGATCATGGCTATACTTGCGCATCGATATCCCATGCTTCTCATTGATACAATTGAAGAGATCGGTGATGAGATGTGCATAGCGAAAAAAAACGTCACAGCGAATGAACCTGTCTTTACCGGGCATTTCCCCGGAGAGCCGATATTTCCCGGCGTGCTTATCCTGGAAGCCATGGGACAGACCGGAGGTATCTACCTTGCGGAGATGACGGGATTTGATAAAGAGAACCAGGTGACCATGTTCATGGGTATCGACAAGGCTAAGTTCAGAAAGCCTGTTCTTCCAGGGGATACCATGTATCTGAAGACAGAACTGGTGCAGGACAAAAAGATGAGGAACGGACACATTGTCAAGTTTCAGGGCACTGCTATCGTAAACGATGAGGTCCGGGCCACAGCTATTCTTACTGCGGGCATATTTAACAAGGAATAATCCGTAAAGGGGGAACCGCATGAGCATCCATGAAACCGCCATAGTGGGAAATCATGTCACCATGGGAAATGACGTCACCGTAGGCCCGTTTGCCATAATAGAGGACAATGTGATCATCGGCGACGGTTCGGTGATCGGCCCAAGGGCAACGATCCACAGCTATGTTGAGATAGGTAAAAACAATAAAATAGCCGGTTATGCTGATGTGGGCGGAGAACCCCAGGATGTGAAATATACAGGTTTTGAATCATGGCTTAAACTGGGCGACGGCAATATTGTCAGAGAGTTCGTCACCCTGCACAGATCAGCCAGGGAGAACGAAGCTACAATAATCGGAGATAATAACTTTTTCATGGCATATTCACATGTGGCACATGACTGTATTGTGGGCAGCAACGTGGCCATGGTGAACTATTCCGGTCTCAGCGGCCATGTGGAAGTGGGGGACAATGTCCTTATTTCCGGAGCGGCCCTTGTGCATCAGTTTGTAAAGATCGGGTCGTATGCCATGGTGGGAGGAGCCACAAGGCTCACACAGGATGTCATTCCGTATACACTGGTCAACGGCGCCCCCCCTGCCCTTTATGGACTCAATGTAGTAGGCTTAAGAAGAGCGGGGTTCGACCGTGAAACACGTTCAAAGATGAAAAGCGCTCTGAATATTATCAGAAGAAGCAGCGGCAGGGAGGAGATGATGGAACAGCTTTCCTCCTCGGAAGAGATACGCTGCCCTCAGACAGAGAATATGATCAAATTTATAAAGGATTCTGAAAGGGGACTTGTTTTAAAACGCCATGAGTAGATTGTTCATTTCAGCGGGAGAAGTCTCCGGAGATGTCCACGGGGCTTATCTCGCAGAAGAAATATTAAAACGATATCCGCATATGGAACTGTACGGCATAGGCGGTGAGAACATGAAAGCCGCAGGGGTCACCCTTACAGATGATCTCACGGAAAAAAACAGCGTGGGCCTGCTTGAAAGCCTGCCGTTTATATGGGCGAATATCAAAGCATTGAATAAGGCCGCCCGCGACATCAGACGGATAAAGCCCAGCGCAGTGATCTTTATTGACAATCAGGGGTTTAACCTGAGCCTGGCAAAAAAGTGCCGCAGGATGGGCATCTATTCATTTTATTATTTTGCACCCCAGTTCTGGCTCTGGGGGTTCAAGAAACCCTCATCTCTGAAAGGAAAGATAGACTATATACTTGCAACATTCAGGAAAGAGCATCTCTTTTATAAAGGGAGCGGCATCAACGTGGATTATATCGGACATCCCATACTGGAAGAACTGAGATTCGGTGATATATCAGGACTGAAAAAAGACCTGGGACTGGAGCCCGGGGATAAAAGAAAAATAATCGGGCTGCTTCCCGGCTCGCGGAAACAGGAATTTGACAGGCTTTTCGGTATTTTCCTGAAAACAGCTGAGCTGCTGAAGGATAAATATCTGTTTCTCATCCCCTTTGCCACAGAAGGGTATTATAAACGCTTTAATCCTCTTCTGCCTCCATATATAAAAGGAGTCAGCCGGCGGGGCCACGATGTCATGGCGGTATCCGACCTTCTGGTCATGTCTTCAGGGACAGCGACTCTTGAAGCCGCTGTGGCTGAGACGCCCATGGTCATCACCTATAAGACATCAAAACTCACTGAATGGGTCGCAAGGCTGGTTGTTAAGATCAACCATATAGGCATGCCCAATATACTTGCGGAAAAAGAGATAGTGCCGGAACTGATCCAGGAAGACCTGACTGCTGACAATATAATAAGCCGGATAACGGAAATACTTGAAACAGAGGGACAATATGATAAGGTTGTACAGGAACTCAGGAAGATAAAGGAGTCTCTTAAGCCAGAAAACGCGGTTTCAAGGGCTGCGGAAATAATAGGAGAAAGGATTTCCAATGGGTAAGATCAGGGTCGGTGTCATCGGTGTGGGGCACATGGGCAATTATCATGCCCGAATATATCACGGACTGAGAGATACCGTGGAGTTTGTGGGTGTCTGCGATATAAACAAACACCGGGCCAATGAGATTGCCGGGAAATATGAGACAAAGGCTTTTTACCGCTATGAAGACATGCTTCCCCACGTGGATGCGGTGAATATCGCTGTGCCCACTTCAGAACATTATATGGTGGCCAAAGGCTGCCTTGAAGCCGGCAAACATATACTGCTGGAAAAACCCATGACCCGTATCTATGCCGACGCCGGAGAACTGATCGACATATCTGAAAAGAAGGACCTCGTTTTTCATGTGGGACATGTGGAACGGTTCAACGGAGCCGTCCTTGAACTCATGCGTCTGGTTAAAGAACAGAAAACAGAACCGGTTTTCCTGGAAGCCAGGAGACTGGGGCCCCTGGGCAGCAGAAAACGCACTTCGGGAGTCATACTGGACCTCATGATACATGATATCGATATTGTCCTTGGCATAGTGAAGGGCGGCGTGAAAGGTATTTCCGCAGTGAGCAGAAGTGTCGCTTCAGAATTTGAAGATATCGCCAATGTGCAGCTCTACTTTGAGAACGGAGCAATGGCTTCGCTTTCCGCAAGCCGCATAACACAGACAAAGATCAGGACGCTTTCCCTTACCATGCCCGATTCATATATTTTTCTGGATTACGCTGAAGAGGATATATTCATCCACCGTGAAGCTAGCACAAGATATGACAGAGGCGGTCAGGTCCGGCAGACTCATGATTCCCTTGTGGAACGGCTGGTCATCGATAAAGACAATCCCCTGAGGCTGGAGATAGAACATTTTATAAACTGCATCAACAAACACGAGAAACCCTATTATTCAGCCATGGATAACCTGCGGTCGCTGAAGATAGCTCTTCAGTCCCTGGAGATCACATCCTCAAACCTGAAAGGCTGACGCCATGCTTCCCCTGGTATTTGTCATCTATAATCTGCTTATGATCCCTGTGATCCTTCTGCTTTTTCCCTATTTCCTTGTGAGGGCGCTTTTCACAGGCAAGGACAGGCATGGAATATTCCAGCGGATCGGTTTCATCCCGGGGGGGATATTCAAGACAGAGGGGTATATCTGGTTTCATACTGTTTCCGCGGGAGAAGTCAAAGCCGCGGTGCCTGTAATGGAGAAATTCGCGGGACGGGAAAAGATAGCGGTCTCCGTGGGGACATATACGGGATACAAAATGGTGAAGGAGCACTTCGGCGATACAGTGACGTTGTTTTATATGCCGGTTGATTTTATATTTTTCTTGATGAGGCTCTTTAACCTCATGCGTCCAAAAGCCCTTGTCATCGTGGAGACTGAGATATGGCCCCAGCTTGTGAGGCTCTCAAGTTTGAAAAAAGTCCCGTTGCTGCTGATCAACGGCAGGATCCCTCCAAAAGATTACAGAGGTTACAGATTTATGCGTTTTTTCTGGAAACATATTTTCAGGATGTATACCGCTTTTCTCGTCCAGTCACAGGTCGAAAAAGATCGCTTCGTCCAGTGCGGCGCGGATCCCCGGACTGTGGAGGTGCTGGGAAATACGAAGTATGATGTCTACAGCGGTGATGAGGGCGAGGATGAGAGGACGGAAAGGCTTAACGGCGTGTTCAGCGGCGCAAAGGACCGCCGGATCATGGTGGTGGGCTCCACCCATAAGGGAGAAGAAGAGATACTGTTCTCCCGGTTTGGAAAAGCCGCGCGTAAGTACGCCATTGTGCTTGCGCCACGTCATCCGGACCGCATAGAAGAAGTGGAAGAGATCCTGGACAGACTGGGTTACACACATGAACGGCGCAGCGGAAAGGTGACCTGGAAGACCGATGTGCTTGTCTGGGATACCATGGGTGAACTGGATCTTGTATATAAATACGCTCACGTGGTCCTCGTGGGAGGCAGCTGGATACCCCAGGGGGGACATAACATAATAGAACCCGCTGTCTGGGGCAAACCTGTGATCGTGGGTCCTTATATGCATAATTTCACAGAAATATATGATGTGTTTACAGCAGAAAACGCTATCGTGACTTTAAGAGATGATCAGATCAGCGACAGTCTTGATGAGATCGTGTCCCATGAGGATCGACTGGACGAACTGGGCAGGAACTCACTGAAATGCGTGCAACTCAACGCAGGCGCCGCGGAAAAATATGTCCGGCGCATCGAAGAAGCAATATTATGAAAAAAATACAGTATCTGACGGAATATATATTTATGAGGTGTCTGGTTTTTTATATCAACCTCTGGCCATGGAAAGCAAACAGGTTCCTGGCTGTCACATTTCTCCCTCTCATGTACCTCATCGGCTATAAGAAGATAGCCGCCGCCAATATCAAAGCTCCCTCGCTGGACATCCCTAAAGAAGGGCCGCTCTTCAGACGCTTTGTGCGGGAGACGTTCATACAGAACGCGCTCACTTATATCGAGATGATACGGCTTGTCAGGATGGACAGAGATGATGTGTTCCGCCATATCACCATCGAGAACGAAGAGCAGCTGACGCAGATATATAAGGAACACGGCAGGGTAATATTTGTCCTCGGGCACCTGGGGAACTGGGAACTGCTGGGACAGGCTGTGGCTTATTCCGGACATCCCCTTGCCGTCATTGTACGGAAGCAGAACAACCCCCTTACAGATAAGATGATAAACAACATGCGCCGTAAGGCAGGTGTGCATATAATATTCAGAGACAGGACCGCCGTAAGGGAGGTCCTGAAAAGCCTTCGGGATGGAGAGGGAGTGGCCATCCTCAATGATCAGGACGGCGGCAAAGCCGGGATTACAACAACGTTCATGGGAAGGACCTGCTCCACACCCAGGGGGCCTGTATCTTTTGCGATGAAGACAGGCGCTCCCGTGAGTTTTGTTACTGTACGGAGGCTTCCCAACGGAGATTCCACGGCGCATATAGGCGCGCCATTTTTCCTGGAGAGAAGCGATGAGGGCATGGAAGCCGATACTCAGCGGCATCTTCAGACTCTGCTTGATATACTGGAAAAAGAGATACGGGAATATCCTGAACAATGGAACTGGCTTGCCAACAGATGGCGCACGAAAAGATGAGGAGGAGTGATGGAAAAGATCACCATAAAAACACATGTATTTACTGAAAAAGACGATATAGTGCAGTCCGCTTATGATTATCTCAACGGGAAAGCCGAAGACGGCGATGTCATAGTCATATCCTCCAAGATCGTTTCCATCTGCCAGGGGCAGGTCAAGGCTTTTGACGACCTTAAGATATCAAGGCTGGCGAAGATACTTTCAAGATTTGTGACAAAACCTATTTCCGGTGAAGGGCTGGGGCGCGTGGAGAAGATGCAGGGAGCCATAGACGAGGCGGGTTCTTTGCGCATACTCTTTGCGGCATTCATATCCGGTATCGGGAAGATGATGGGCATACACGGATGGTTCTATCATGTGGCCGGCAGGCGTATAGGAGCCATCGACGGCGCCGACGGCGTGAGGGCAAAGACATTCGAACCATTCAACCGCGTGCTTATATTTGCTCCGGTGAAGGGGGACAAGGTCTGCGAGGAGATCAAATCCAGGCTGGGCAAAGATGTGGAGATCGCCATTATAGACGCCAACGATTACGGTGATGTGGATGTCTGGGGACAGACTTCCGGGCTGGATGTGGATTTCGTGGAGACTTCATGCGCCGACAATTTCCTGGGACAACGGCTGGAAAGCACGCCTATCGGCATAATAAGGGGCGGCAAATAGTTTTTCTGAGCTCGCGCCGGAATTATCTAAGTGAATCGCGCTTGATTCGTTAAGGTTTGAAAACTCACTCATTTCATGAGCTCAAACA
>CAZGIO010000045.1:0-10715 GCA_964525975.1 uncultured bacterium | reverse complement strand
TATATCGGCTACTGGAACATGCCGTACCGTGTGGATGAATTTGATCTTGACCTTAATAAATTACGGACGTTTACGAGAACTTTGGACAGGAATTATAAACCAGTGCAGGGTACGTTCGGGGAGCGGCTGATCTCCGGGATCCAGTTTTATGATAACAAGCTGCTTGCATCATTTGGCACCGGCACTTACCTGGACGGGGATGATTATAAGGCATGCAGAGACCCGTTTTTCATCACGGTCTTTGATATGAACGACCCGGCGCGGTACGGGGAAATCGTATGTGAGGAATTAAGTCCAGCTCTGGGAACCAGATTGATTGGCGTGGATGATGACTGGCTGTATGTATTGGTGATTGCTTTACAGGAAGATATGGAAACAATCGTAGAGAAACCTGTGGAAGCGGGAACGCTTGTCTGGGCGCTTGCGAAGATCAAAAATCCGTTGTGAAAGAATTAGAGGCGTTGGTAATGAAATTGAAAATGGTATTTGGTATTGTCTCTACTGCAATAATAATTGTATTATTTGAATTTCTTGTACTTAAAGATGATTTTCACCTTTTTGGTCCAAATATTCTCGTAAATATTGTTATAGAGTTTTTAATAATATGTTTAGGCACCTATGTGTTCGCTGTTTATGTAACGGAACCATTGATCAGACGATTTCGTCGTAGAAAATCTGTGAAATCTCTTGTGGAGGATGAGGATGAATAAAAAAGGATTATATATTGTTTTAATAGTTGTGATGATTATAAGTGTATTAGCAGGCTGCGGAAGCAAGGGGTATGAAATAATCACAGAAGATGCGAAATTTGAGTGGCAGATAAAGGATTTGAACTGGGCTCGCGGAGGAACCATTCAAAGCCTTTGCATTGATAATGATCTCTTGTTTATCCCGCTGCAGGATAGAAGCACTTATGTGCTTAATTACTATGATTTTTACGGCACGCTGAAAAAAAGTCTGCCCTTAAAAAGTGGGAAGGGGCCTGGAGAGATCATTCAGCCGTGGGCGGTAACGTTTGATTCAGAACATTACTACATATATGATGGCAGGATGGAACGTATAACCATCTTGGATCTCGAAGGCAATTATATAGATGATCATCTGTTAAATGAGTTCCCTGGATGGATTCATTCACTACAGGTTCATAATGGTAAAATATTCTTTTACGGTGCGTACAGAGACAATATGATTACCCGATTTGACAGTCAGTTCAATGTGGAAACAAACCTGCATAATGAAATTACATTAAAGACATTAAAAAAGGGTGATAAAGGAGATTTGGGACAGATTATTATTAATCATGACACTGAAGAAATTTTCTTTGCCAATAACGGGTATCCTTATGAGATAAAAATATATGACTTGGATTTGAATCAGACGGGGTTGATGAGTTCTGATTTAACATATTCCTATAAGGACTATGTTTTTACAGGAAGGTCATTTTCAGGAGATTTGATAATGGGAAACATGCAGCCGTATAAGAAATACATTTATACATGTGTCGGCAGCAGAGATCTTGGGCCCAACAAGCCTATCTTTATTAATATATTTGATACGGAGACTGATGAATTAAAATATCATATTTTATGTCCCAACCTGGAAAAGTGTTCTGAAATGGCTTCCTTTTATTTAATTGGTGTCTCAGATGAAAAAATCTGGTTAATGGTAACCGAATACAACAGAGATACAGGAATAATGGCCATGGATGTAATGAGTGTCACGAACCCTGTGAAATAATAAAAGTGAAACAATATCGTATCCTTTATTGTCTAAATGACTGAACAGCCAATATGAAAGGAAAGGGATTTGTTTGAATGATTTTATCTTTACGGAAGCTATGTTGAAAAGAGGATTAAAAACATAATACCGGAGGATAATTAACGATGGACATTACAATTAGACTTGAAACAGAAAACGACCACAGGGAAGTGGAAAACATAACACGGGAAGCATTCTGGAATCTTTATAATCCCGGATGCGATGAGCATCTCATAGCTCATAATCTGAGGAAATCGGAAGATTTTATTCCTGAGCTGGATTTTGTAGCTCTTGACGGCGACAAGATCGTGGGCAATATCATGTACACGAAAGCCCGCGTCACCGCTGAGGACGGCAGTGAAGCTGGTGTGCTCTGCCTGGGGCCTGTATGCGTATTGCCTGAATATCAGGGCAGGGGCGTCGGCTCCATGCTCATAAAGCATACCCTTGACGAAGCGCGGAAAGGGGAGCATAAAGGCGTGCTGCTGTTCGGTAATCCCGGATACTATCACCGCTTCGGCTTCAGAAATGCCATGGAGTATGGCATACAGACATCATGGGGCGCCAATATGGACGCATTCATGGCCATGGAGCTGTATGAGGGGGCATTGGATGATATAACGGGCAGATATCAGGAATCGAAAGCCTATGAGACAGATGAGAAGGAGCTTGAGGAGTTTGAGAAGCTTTTCCCACCTAAGGAAAAGCGGGAACCCCGTCCTGACGATCTCTGATTTATTATGGGGGGGCTATCAGCCCCTTTTTTTTTATCGCAAACTATTTATGTTCATTGGATGTGGTGGTTATACCACAGTAACGATATCGTTGTAGTCGCGGCGTTTTCTTCGGTCCCAGAGTTTTTTTGAGTTGTCAAAATATCCCAGGGCAAGAAGCATGACAACGGATTCCTCCTCTTCCAGTCCGAAGGCCGATTTTATGCCGTCGGAATCCATGCCGCTCATGGGATGGCTGTCGATGCCATGGTATTTCGCCGCATACATAAGGGACATTGCGAGGAGTCCCGTATTACTCTCTGCAAATTTTATCCGTCTTTCATTTGTGGAGCCGTAGAGGGATGCAGCGCCATTTTTTGCTCCGGCTGCGGATTTTTCACCTATCATGGATTCCAATTCAGTCCATGCGGGATTATTTTCATCCCAGCCTTTTCTGTTTCCGATAAGGATCAGTGTGACCGGCGCTTTGAGTATTTTAGGCTGTTTAAATGCAAGTTGGTGAAGTTTCTTTTTTGCTTCGGGGCTTCGGACTTCAATAATCCGCCAGGGCTGCAGGTTGTAGGCGGAGGGTGCCATTACTGCAAGATCCACAATGTTTTTGACTAATTGTTCATCTATGTTTCTCCCGGAATCGAAAAAATTAACCGACCTTCTTGAATCGTATATTTCTTTCAAATCTTTCATAGCTTCTCCTTAATGTTACTGCTTGTGTAACAACAGGAAAAAAAGAATGTTCCTTGCATGCTGCTATTTATAATATATTGAGATGACTGGTTATTAATTTTGTTTGTCCGCAGGTTGAAAAGAGGAGTTTCAGTGCTATGTTCTATATATGAAAACATTTATTAAAATATTAACAGGAATAGGAATATTTGCTCTGTTGTGGATAGCGATTACCATTGCGTTCATAATGGTCACGATATTTGTGATGTATCTTACGAGGGAAACTTCGCAGCTTGAGATGGGGTGGATGGCCATACTGCTGCTTATGCCCGTGGGGGCCATACTGCCGGCTTCCATATTGACCTGGGTCTGCGTCAAAAAAATCGAAAAAGGCGGAGAAAGCCGGCAGCGGTAATGTTTCAGTTTACATGATATGATTTTTGCCGTTTTACGGCTTCTGTAAACTGTGTGATGGATTCCGAGCTGAGCCTCAAGCCCCGGGCGATTGCGAATTCTTTTTTCAACTTTTTAAACAGCTTTTTCACTGTGGTTATTTTTTTAATGAGGTAGCCGTTTGAACCTGAGAAAGCGAAGCCTTCTTTCAGGAGTCCTTTCTGGGCGTTAGTCAGCGCGCGCGCGATGCAGTAGGGCGCCGATTTCACGTCACAAGTTTTCAGGCATTGCCATCCGCATTTCAGAGGTTTCTGTTTTCCTGCTGCGACGTCTTCCAGGAAACTGTTGTTTATTGCTCTGCCGGGCAGCCCCACGGGGCTTTTGATTATTGTTATGTTTTCTTTACGGGCTTTTATAAACTGTTTCTTGAACTTTTTGCTGGCGTCGCATTCTTTTGTGGCGATGAAGCGTGTGCCCATCTGGATCCCCGATGCACCCATGGCCAGGAATTTTTCCACGTCCATACCTGAATAGATTCCTCCTGCTGCTATTACAGGTATTTCTTTTCCGGATTCTCTGCTGTATCTGTTCAGCGTGGTGATGACTTCGGGGAGTATATTTTCCAATGCGTAATCCGGGTTGTCTATCTGTTCTGATTTAAATCCCAGATGTCCTCCTGCTTTGGGGCCTTCCACAACAACGCCGTCGGGGACGTGGTTATAATGTTTCTGCCAGTAGGAGAATATGAGGTTAGCGGCTCTTGCTGATGAGACAATGGGGAATATTTTAACGCCGGAATCTATAATGTTATCGATTGTGAGGCCTTTGGGCATTTTCAGGGGAAGTCCGGCGCCCAGGAAGAGTATATCCACTTTTTCCTCAAGGGCTGTCTTTACAAGCTCGTCGTAGTCTGTGAGCGCCACCATGACGTTTAATCCAATGATGCCTTTTGTTTTAGATCGTGCTTTGCGTATTTCTGCTCTGAGGGCGGTTATGTTGTCCTGACGTGTATAGTCTTTTTCCTTTTTTTTCAGCATTCCAAGGCCCACGGCGGATATGACGCCGATACCTCCGTTGTTGGCCACTGCGGAGGCCAGCCCTGACATTGATATTCCCACGCCCATGCCGCCTTGTATGATGGGGAGACGGGCTGTAAGGTTTCCGATTTTCAGTTCAGGCAGTTTCAGTTTCATTTAGATCATCTCCTTACCGGTCTCGGGAAAATGTTTTACGATAAGTCCGTTGACCGTTTCCATGATTGGTTTAATTGAGTTATATGTGAATGCCCTGAGAGTCTTTTCTCCCTGGGGTGTTACTGTATAATACTTCCGTTTTGGCCCTTTTATTGAATCGTGCCATTTAAAGGATACGAGTCCCTGTTTTTCAAGCCGCTTGAGGATATGGTATATGCCGCTGATCTGCAGGTCGATCTTACCTGACAGTTTTCTGAATATCTCATAGCCGTAACCGGCGCCTTCCTTGATCATTAGAAGAACAAGATAAGAGAGGAATCCTTTTTTATATTCTCTGTCCCATGTGCTTAAAATACTATTTTTCATCACTACCTTTGCTTTCGCTATAGTACAATATACAATAGTATTATATTCCTGAGAATAGTCTTTGTCAATGATTGAAATAATTGTTTTCTTATCACGGGATGTTATACTTGGTAAATCAAACGCGTGTGGAGGTATTTATGATTCATGGCAGGATTGAGGAGCTTAGCAGATATATTGAAGATATTCCAGGCGCCGCGGTGATAGAGGAATTTATAGCAAAGTGTTTTCTTGAAGACGTGCCTCCGGGGAAGTATGAGATCAACGACGAGATTATCTTTATCTCCGTTGACGAATATGAGATCTTCGCGGGAGAGGATAAGAGATTGGAAGCCCATGAAGTCTACGCTGATAGTCAATGCATCATCTCGGGACATGAGAAGATCGGTTACGGGCAGTTTACGGAGATGGAGCCTGTGACTGAATATGACCCTTTGCGCGACATAGCTTTTTATTCAGGCAGCGGCGATTTTCAGGAGATGAAAGCCGGGGATTTCATGATCCTTCTTCCCGGGGAGACGCATAAGCCATGCGTCACCGACGGGGATAAGCCGTCGGCTGTGAAAAAAGCCGTGGTAAAGATCAAAGGTGATCTGTTCATAAGTACGTAGAGATATTTTCAATTTCACTACAATCAATATATCAGGAAACAGTCGGCGGAATCTGCCAAATAGTTGAAACAAAATTGACCTCTGAACTGTATCATTATAATACGGAGGTGTTCTGTGAAAGAGTATAGCAATGTTTTCGGGACAAGCGCCAGGTATTATGATCTGGATGAGCGTGAAGCTGTGATGGGGGATATACCTTTTTACTTAAATGCGGCCTCCTCCATGGGAGAAGGTCTTGACATTCTGGAGCTGGCTTGCGGCACAGGCAGGGTGGCGATTCCAATGGCTGAAGCCGGGCATAAAGTCACAGGGCTGGATATCAGCAACGAGATGCTGGCTGTATTCCGTGGAAAGGTAGAGGCGCTTAACAGTGATGTCGCCGCACGGATAGATATAGCGCAGGGAGCCATGGAAGATTTCAATTTAAATAAGAGGTTTGATCTTATTATTATACCTTTCCGGTCTTTTCAGGCTTTGACGGCTGAAAAGGATATACTCAGTTGTCTTCTTAATGTGGAGGGGCATTTGAAGGCCAACGGCCGTTTTATAGTGGATGTTTTCAATCCTTATATGGACCCCATGGATGGATCCTGGGTATATCCGAGGACTCTTTTGTGGGAGAAGGAACTGGACGGGAAAGTAATACGGAGATATCACAGAGGCGAGAGGATAGATATTGAAGAGCAGGTTATTTATCCAGTCCTTGAATTTGAGGTGACCGATCCTTCAGGAGGGCGTGAGTCATATGAGGACAGGCTTATGCTGAGATATTATTATCCCGAGCAGCTGCGCGGGGTTCTGGAAGGCGCGGGTTTTGACATCCTTGAAGGACACGGGGATTACAAGGGCCGCCTTATTGAAGAGGGCAGCCCTGAGATCATATATATTTGCGGCAAACCGGCCACCGGAGGCGCCACGACCATGGCGGAACCGTGTTATATCATTGCCGTGTAAGGTATGTGTCTCCTGTCCAGCCGAAATTCATGAGTATTTTATCTTTGTCCATTACTGCCATGCGCTGGTAAGTGTCGGGCCTGCCGCCTGCCACGTAGTGTTCCCTGAGTGATATCATATGTTCTTTGATAATGCCTTTATATTCAGAGATAAGTTTATCTCTGAGATATTTTTTCCCGGATATACGGTCTCCTGACTGGCTGAAGACGACTTTGTTTTCAGCTTCGGCCCATGTGCCGGAGACGTTGAACCTTTCGGTCTCAGGGGAGTCGCTGACGCGTACCCAGTCCTCGATATTGTTTTCGCAGAGGCAGTCTTCCCCGGTGATTTTCATGCGGGTCTTTAAACCGTTCTTGTATGTGATAGTACCTCTGGCGCCGTCACAAATGATGACACCTGTTGTGTTATTGATTTCTCCCCGGTAAAAAGATTCTTTTTCAAACTTATATCGGCTGTTGATCTTTGATATTTTCACCTGGCCCTGGTTCTGACGGATCACCCAGCAGCCTGTGAGATCTTCAGCTGAGATGGCGGACAGTGCAAAGATGAGGAAAAGAATGAGCAATGCCCTTTTCATATATAAACCTCCTTATTATTGATAGTCAAACATATTATAACATCTGTTCTAAATCAATGCGCGGAGGACTATTTTATTATCTTTCAGTATCTCCGAGAATGAAGCTGACGGCGAGATCGGCATGTGTTTTCAGGGAGTCAATAAGGGGTACTTCCGTCTGATCCTGCTTGACTAAAAGGGGGATTTCCGTGCAGCCCAGTATTACCGCCTGGGCGCCTTTGTCGGCGAGAGTTTCGATGATCTCAATGAAGCGCAGTCTGCTGTCCTCGCTGAAGTAATTTTTTATGAGTTCATTTTCAATGATATCCTCGATAAAACCGCGGTCTTCTTCGGACGGGATAAGTGTGGTTATATACATTTCCGCCAGGCTTTTTCTGTAAAAATCCATTTCCATGGTCTGGCGCGTGCCTATGAGACCCACTTTAGAGGCCTCCCGTTTCAGGATATCTTTACCCACGGCGTCTGCTATATGCAGCAGTGGTATATCCACGGCCGTTGATACTGCGGGCGCATACCGGTGCAGCGTGTTGGCGCAGAGCATGAGCCCCTGAGCTCCAGCGGTTTCAAGCTGCTTTGCCGCGGCGGTGAGCATATGCTCGACATCGGCTGTTTTATTCTCTTTAGTCAATCGCATGAGTCTGCCGTAATTCAGAGACCTGATAAGCAGATCAGGGAACGTGTGGCTGCCTTCGCGTTTATTAACGCCTTCATTGATCAGCTTATAATATTCAGCGGTTGAAACCCAGCCGGTGCCACCTATGAGTCCTACGGTCCTCATTTTACACCTCCATTTGAAATATACTGCTCTGTTTCTGAAATGTAAAATCAGTCAGGTATTTTTATGGCGAAGCGGCAGCGGTCGTCCCCTGCGAGCACGGATTCCACCACGCGCACTTCGGTATCTGTTTCAAACAGTATGTCGAACAGATGTTTATTAAAACCTCCTGAGCAGTTGCACCATTTGGAGTCAATATTTGCGGAGCCGTCGATGATTGAAGACCTTGCGAAGGGGCAGTGGCAGGCGTGGAAACGTTTTTTTACAGGGTCAGTCTCCTTGAGGAAATTTTCCGGGTCATACGGGAATTTTGTCACGAAGATCTCATTGCCTATACGCACGCCTCCCAGCACTTCGGGGTTATTCCGTACATATTCCACTATCTCCGGTGTGATTTTTGATTCAAACCAGATCTTGTTTTCCTCCATATGGTGCTGGAGTTCTTTAACTTTTCTGTCATGGTAGTCAATAAGGTAAGCGTCGATATCTTTCAGTTCATTGAATCGTTTTTTCTCATTGGCTTTTCCTTCCGCCGTCAGTCCATGATTATTTCCGGCGAGTATTTTACAGGCAGTTTTTTCATTTACGGCCCCGGTGAGTTTGCCCATCATTTTTTCCACCACAGGCGGGTAGACTTCGTAGGGGCTTCCAAGAGGGGGTACATCCAGTTTGGAAAAGACTTTGTCGGCGGTTTTTTTGCCGGCGATCTCAACGGCGCGCTTTTGTATGTTTTCCAGGACGCCGATGGTCCCGGTCATGGTCAGGAAATAAGTGACGATCTCTTTTTGATCGGCGTATGAAAAGAAGCGCACCACGGCGACTATCCTTGAGAAGGCGTCATCTTTTCCCGCTATATGATCGGATGTGAATTTGCGGATCACATCCAGAGGGTATTTTTCGCCGGTTTCATTATACTGGTCCAGATATGAGGGGGGGTCGTGGATTATGCCGATACATTTGTCTGTTGTCTTATCGTCGGTCTTGTATTTTTTCAGGAACTCTTTGAATCCGTCTACATTAAACATAGTCTCCTCCTTATTAATCGTCCAAATTATATGATAAATTTTAATGAAGTAATTGTCAAGTGGGAGATTAAGGATGAGATGAAGCTGTCAGTTTTGGAAAGGGGGCATCCCCGTGAAGATGGGAGATGCCCTGAGGAGGTTAGTTTGCTCTTTTTTCAGCAAAGGGGAAGATAAGTGTCTTCCCGTTTTGTCTATATATGAGTTTTATGTTGGTGATATATTCCGGCAGGTTGAAATAGATCTTTTTGCTATTTACTGACATACCCGGTTTAATGGTCTCTCTGAACAAGGCCTGATTGCGGAAATCTTTGACTGTTCCTTTTAGTGTTTTTATCTCTTCGGCTTCCTCGATATTGTCGACCTGGTTCCGCAGTTCGCGCTGACTGTATTTTTCATCTTTTTTGTCAATTTTGTCCTGTTCAGCTTTGCTTTTTGCCGTGATTGTTGCCAGGAGGCTTCCCGTGGCGTGGATTAGGCTTGATGCCGCTTCTCTTTCCTTCTTCTCTTTCAAATTAGTTTCTTTGTAGTTTAAATGATTGTTATAGGTATCTATTGTCTTGTAGGGATCCACGGGATATAGTTCAGTGACTTCTCCCAGTTCCCTGTAGAATTTTGTCTCATAATAGTCACTGGAAATCATAAAATCTGAAAACGCGACTTCGAGGTTTTGCTCGCCTATGTTTTCCGCGTTGATGGTAAACACCGTTAATCCGTTGGAAAGCACTTCAGAGTAGAGAGTTAATCGGATATCGCTGTTTTCTTCTGTAACGAGGGCATAGCCGCTTGTGTACATGACATTTTCATCCACAGGGTCCAGTTTTGTGATCCTGTATTTTGTTGAAGCGCAGGCTGCAAGTGAGATAATAACTATGAGAGTTAATACAGTTTTCTTCACGAAAACCCCCCTTTTTTACAAGATAAACAAACGACTGGAATGTTTGTTCCTTATTAAATAGTGATTTAAAAAAGTTTTTCAAATGGATATAAAAATCAGTATTTATTTGGCTCAGTGCGGAGAGTTTATGGAGATCACATTTATCTGGTTTATCAGACGCCTTTCAGAGAAAGCATGATGAATATTGTTTTAAACATGACCATGAAGTCCAGCCTGAATGACCTGTTTTTCACATAGTAGAGGTCATACTGCAGTTTATATAGGGCGTCTGTGGAATTGGCTCCGTAGGAGTAGTTGACCTGTGCCCATCCCGTGAGTCCCGGCCTTACGATATGCCGCTGGTGGTAGAATGGGATATCTTTCTCATATTCCGCCACAAGGAGGTCCCATTCCGCCCTGGGTCCAACGATATTCATATCGCCTTTGACGATATTCAGGAACTGGGGCAGTTCATCAATACGCATCTTCCGCATAAACCTGCCGAAGGTGGTGATCCGGGTGTCGTTCTCATTTGAATATCTGGAGTGTTTTGAAGGATCATGCGTGCGCATGCTTCTGAATTTATAGAGTGTAAAGGGTTTTCCGTTTTTTCCGATGCGTGTCTGTCTGAAGAAGACGGGGCCTTTTGATTCCAGTTTGATGATGAGGGCGAAGACAAGCATGAATGGCGAGAGGATGAGCAGCGCGGCAAGGGAGGCGATGAAGTTGAAGAGTCTGTTAAGCAGCGCGTAGAGGGAAAACTCCTCTTCTTTTTTTTCGATCTCTCTGAAGATA
>CAZGIO010000044.1:9040-11142 GCA_964525975.1 uncultured bacterium | reverse complement strand
ATAACGTACTTATACAGTTTACGCAGTTCTTTCATGGCCCTGCCGGGATCAGAAAGGGCATCGTCCAGTAATATCTCCGCTGCTGTTTTCATGTACTCTGCTCTTTTTTCAGGTGGCATGAGAAGTCTCAGATCCGCCACGTCATCGGCAAACTCCCCGGCATCTCCATATCCTTCAACGGATCCCGCCATACCTGACAGCAATGTTCTTACGTCTGCTTTGAATTTTCTGCTGTTTTCAATATCCCTGAAACGCCATTTAAGTCTCACCGTGTTGAACTGCCTGGTGAAACTTGAACTTGATGCCAGATATACAGGGTCATCCGCTCCAAAAAGAGCGTTGAAGGGATCACTTACCCAACTCTCCTCACGGCGCTGGGTCACATTCAGCAGAGTTTTGAACACTCTCTCAGCTGTCTCTGATATCTCTTCCGCAGCATCTTTATCCAGGTCAATATATTTTACTATGAGATCCATGGCATCCATGGCAGAAGTAAAATCTTCGTTAAGAGCTGAGACAGACAGTTTAAGCTCGTTCCTCCCTGTCCTTACGCTTCCCGACATCGTTATGTCAAAATCAGCAACTTCCCGCCTGAGTATCTTATCAACTTCATCGGGGCCATATTCTGTGCCGTCCTTGACAGCGCCGCTGTTTGTCATGATCCCTGTCAGAAGCGAGAGATAGACAAGCTCAGACTCTTTCACACCGTTGAGGTCAAAATAGACCGAAGCGGTCACTGTGTTTGTACCCGGAAAATATCCGTTGAACACCGTGGTGAATCCTTTGACATCTTTTACTTCATAATCCAGGATATCATCGGGAGTCATAGGAGGCAGCGGTGTAAAATCAGGATGCTCTATCTCTCCTTCCCGTTCCAGAATAACCGCTTCCGCGGCATCCAGATCATCACGGAGCATGGAAAGCGCCTTCTGGCTGTCCCCTGTCTTATAACGCTTTTTCATCTCTTTCATGGCCTCTTTCAGCCGTGCGGACTTTTCTTCACCGCTTCTTGCCAGAAATCCCGTATCAGGATAAGTGCGTACAGCAGCAGCTCTTTCAGGGGTCATATTCAGGCCTCTGATCAGTTTCGTCCAGGGATTTCCCTCTGACGCCGCTGTCTCACGCAGAGCCTGCATGATCCCGGTCATGTTCAAATCTCTGACCTCGCCTCCAAAGCCGTCAAGCTGTTTCAGATATTCCATCCAGTATGAACCCGTGGAACGATATCCGAAACGGGGAGGCGATTCCAGAAAGAGTTTCATATACTCAATATCCTCTTCCATTGAGATAAGGACCAGCTCGTTGAACTCTTTCAATCCTTCCGATCCCGGTTCGTATGAAGCGATTTCGTTTAAAATATCCTGCACGATAACCAGATATTCTTCAGCCTCTTTTTTATAATCCCCCGCTGAATCCACCTGCTGCAGCCCAAAATAAACAGTATCGGTATAGTCGTCCAGCCAGAGATATTCCCCAGTTGCTGTATCATCTGTGGCCCGGGTCTCCTCATCCACAAAGCGTTTCCACATGAGAGACGACCTGCCCTGTGAAAGTCCGCGCATGAAATAATCCAGCAGTACACGCTCCATGGGGCCAAGCCCCTCGATCTTCCACGCTGCTATAAACGTGCCGGGCTTGTTTCCGTCCTGTGCGGGAAAGGGTACAGCCTTGAAGGCTCCTTCGCCCTGTGCCTTCCCCTGTCTCAACTCATAGACCTGCTCCTCAGGCCATTTTTTAAGGGGATTTACAGAAGCGTCCGCATACTCAAATAACTCATCAAGATAAGCCCTGACCTCATCGATGTCCTCTCCGGGAGGAAGGACCAGTATCATACCCATCTTCTCGCTTCTGTAATTTTCCCTGTGGAAATCCATGACCTCTTCGGGAACCACTTCACGTATGGCGGCGGGATAGCCCCCTGCTGAAAATCCCCTTGGGTCATCCTGGCCGTAAAGAAGCTTCATGATCTCATAATATGCGATCTGGTTTTCCTTCTCAAAACCGCTGTTCATCTCGGCGTATATGGTCCCCTTCTCCTCGGGTTATTTCCGGAATCGGGGAAGTGAAGCCCCAATTGCATAGTGACAGCAAAACCCTGGATT
>CAZGIO010000044.1:0-9030 GCA_964525975.1 uncultured bacterium | reverse complement strand
GCGCCGTCATTGCCTTCTCTCTCTCCTATGTTCATCACTTCCCTTCGTATCTCTTCCCGGGAATAATCGTGGTTCATGAGTGAATGGAGCTTTCTCTTCAACAGCTCCTTGAACATCCCTACTCCCGCAGTGGTGCTCACACCGTAGCAGGTCCTGAACTGCTTGGTAAAAGCAGAACTGTATCCGAACACTTTCTCCTCATACTCGTTCATGGTCTTGGCCACATTGCCCTTGCTCAGGACCACATGTTCCAGTATATGGGGATGCCCCCCGTCGTTCACGGGAATCGTATTGAACCATATAAAAGCCTGCGGCACGGTGTTCATGAATATGACATCCACGACACTCCCGCTGTAATGGCTGAGCCTGTAACCCACGCTCTCGCCCTTATAGTTCTCATAATAACATTCCACTCCAAAGCCGGCGCCTCCCGCGAATAGACTCGCGGTAATAATTAAAACAGACGCGCAGATCATGATCGTTTTTTTCATGGATACCTCCGGTTGTATCAGTTTAATATTACGGTTTTCTCCTGATGTTTACTGCATGTTCAAAAGCATACGCCGCCTTAAGCAGCATGATATCTTCCATGGGTCCGGCAATAAAGGTCACTCCCGCCGGCTCACCGCTCTCCCTGTATCCCGCAGGCACGTTCACCGCGGGACATCCTCCGGCTGCATATATATATGACATATAGTTGCTCAGAGTCACCAGTATATCAGCGCCGCTCCGTTCAAGCATGTCACCTATGGCGCTCCTTGCAGCACTGCTGTTCACCTCGGCCAGATGCTCCACAAGATCCCCTGAAGCGTCGTCGCCAAGGGCTCTTATGAGGATGCTCTGCCCCTGAGGCATGCGCTCAGCTGGAGCTTCTTCGTTAAATATGATTATATCCGCAAGGGTCTCAGCCTTTGTCCCCTTAAGCCAGCCCTTGAGCATGGCATCAACACCTAGCCTGAACTGCCTCTGAAACACCCGCGTCACATCGATCTCTTCATAGATCGACTCTTCCATTTCCACTGTAACGACACGCGCTCCGGCTCTTTTGAGCCCCTTTTTCACATCCCTGAGCAGATCTTTATCACCACTCCTGTACAGATATGTCTCCACCGCTTCATTCATCACGATGGCCACAGTCAGGCCTTTCAGATAGTCCGCATCTGCTGCAAACTGCTTTTTCTCACTGCTTTTCATGATCCCTGTAGCGGGATCTCCTTTGTCATATCCCGACATCACTTCAAAGAGCAGCGCGGCGTCTTCAACATTGAGGGCCATTGGACCCGCTGTGTCCTGTGCTTCAGAAAGCGGGATGATGCCGTCACGGCTCACTGATCCTGTGGTAGGCTTGTGACCCGCCACTGAGTTCTGGCTCACCGGATAGATGATGGATCCCGACGTCTCAGTGCCCACTGCCAGCGGGACAATGCCGTACGCCACAGCCGCCGCCGAGCCTGAGCTGGATCCGCCCACGTCAAACCTGCCGTAAGGGTTCACCGTCTGGCCTCCCAGCGCGGAAAATCCGTTGGCTGAGTTGTTTGTCATGTAATTTGCCCATTCACTGAGATTCGCTTTTCCCATGATGATGCCCCCGGCATCTCTGATCTTTTTCACAATAAAAGGGTCTTCCTCAAGATATCCGCCCTCAAGCGCCGCAGCTCCCGCAGTGGTCTCCATATAGGATCCAGTCCCTATATTTCCCTTCAGCACCACGGGTATCCCGTAAAGAGGCATCTCTTTTCCCGCCTCTCCCGCTGTTTCCAGAGATGTCAGGGCTTCCTCAAGCTCCGGGTTTACTTCCAGCATGATATGCATACCCTCCTTTTCAGACATGAATGTCTTATAAAGACAGTACGCCGTATACTCCCTGATGGTCAGATTCCCTGTTTCAAAGGCTTTCTGTATCTCTTTCACCGTGGCTCCGTAAAAGACCGATTCGATCTCCCCATAACGCTCCGATGAATATTCATTCATAAAATCCCGGTATTTATCCAGCCATTTTATCGGCTTGTAAAAATTTTTGAGTTGTTCAGAGTACTGGAGTTCCACCTGTTTCTCAATGCGCTTGTCAGCAATCGTCTTATCTTCAGGGAAGATGAGCATCACCGCTCCCATGATCAACACAAGCAATATGACTAACCGCTTCATATCAGGCCTCCTTTCAGGCAAAAAACATTAATTCGTTCTGCGTAAGGAATATTATACCTGCTGAGATCGAAAAATAATAGAAAAAAAATATCAGCAGGAACTTTTAATTTTTTTTTATGCTGTTATAATAAGTTGTTACAGGATAATATTATGGATGAATTCAATATCAACATAAGAATCAAAGAACTGCCCGGCTCTCACTCCACTGTCGCAGACAGCTCCGAAGCCAGAGAGATCATAGAAGAATGCAGCCGCATGCTCCAGAGCGGAGACCTCAAGGGCGTGGAACGGGCCAATGTCCTCTGCAGGATAGCCGAGGCTTTCTTCAAGATCGAAAACTCACAGTCAGCCCTGAAATACTGGCATGAAGCCGCAACGGAATTCCACCATCTCAATGAGACCGTCAGGAAAGCCCGGACACTCATTAAGATCGGCACTCTCTACCAGCACACAATGGATTTTGTCAATGCCGAAAGCAAATACAACGAGGCGAAAGCCATCTTTGAAAAAAACGGGGATCCCAACGGCATAGCCCTCTGCTCTTATAAGATCGGTGATATGTTCCTGGACTCAGGAGACATACACAAAGCCCTGGAACAACTCCTCAACGCAGATTCCATGAAAGAGGATTCCGATGACAAGGATTACTGCATCCTTAAAGGGGATATCAACAATAAGCTGGGTGAGATCAATTCCAAACTCATGAACCTCGATGACGCGCTGAAATACTTCTTTGAAGCCATGCAGGTGTTCAACTACATCGATTACCCCGAAGGCATAATACAGGTCATGAACAATATCGGCATGATCTTCATGCGTGAAGGCCTCTTTGAAGAAGCGGAGACTTTCTTCAGAGACGGTTACGAACACGCCAAAAACGGCAAATCAAAGATCACTGAACTGAAATATCTGGGCAATCTTGCGGAACTTCAGGCGAGAAAAGGTGATTTCAGCGAAGCATATTCCCTTCTCATCGAAGCATACAACCTGAGAGACCAGATCTTCTCACAGACACTGTCTCAGAAGATCACTGACATCGAGACGCGTCATGAGATCGAACGTAAAGAAAAAGAACTGGAAATATACAGACTGAAAAATATCGACCTTGAAAACGCCAATACCACCATACAGCTGAAAAACGAGGAACTCACATCCGCTTATAAAAAGATGGAACTCCTGGCACAGACAGACCCCCTCACAGGCCTTGCAAACAGACGACAGTGCCTGGACAGGATCAATGAGGAAAAACTCCGCTTTGAACGAAATAAACAACCTTTTTCCTTTATACTTATCGATATCGACTACTTCAAGAAGTTCAATGACACATGGGGACATGATTTCGGGGATATGGTACTGGTGGAGATCGCTGGACTGCTCCGGGAAAGCACAAGACAGCTGGATACTTCTTCCCGCTGGGGCGGTGAAGAATTCCTTATCCTGCTTCCCAATACCACACTTGAGGGCGCCCTCACACTGGCTGAGAAGATCCGCACCAGAGTGGAAAAACATAAAAAGGTCATCGGCGGAAAACAGGCCTGCGTCACTGTCTCCATCGGCGTATCCCAGTTCGATGAAAACTGCAGCACCATCGATGACTGTATCAAAAAAGCGGATACCGCTCTCTATAACGGCAAGGAAAACGGCCGAAACAGAGTGGAACATCTTTAATTTCACTTTTCCAAAAGCTCAATATCACCTTGGTTCACTCTAGCTGTGAATCCACCATGTCCATGAAGTCCACACCGTCAGCCAGGAACTCAATCTGATATCCTAACTCTTATTGCCTGTGTCAGTCCCCAAAACCACTGCCGGACGATTACCCTCATTGCAGAACCAACCCTGCCCATTCCGGATCTCCCTTTTTTCACAAGGTTTAAGAAGTTTTTTTAACCCCGTATCTTAATATTATTCAACCATTTGGACTAATGAGTAAAATAAATACATATGCTTCGTAACGTGAAACAATATCATGATCCATCTGTCCCATATATAAACCATAAGGAGGATTTTATTATGAAAAAAGCAGTAATACTTACAGCAGCAGCAGTATTGATCCTGTCTGTCTGTTTCGCAGACGCAGATGAAAGCTACAACGGCATCTCTGACATCCGCGAGATCAGCCGCTCTTCAGACAACCCGGTCTGCAGCGATATCTGCATGGAAGACGGTACAGTCTATATACTGAGCAGCACAGATGAAGGTTACTCATTGAATATGATCAGCAATGACGCTGAAAACACCCTGAAACTCACAAATGATGCAGGCTCATACAGCCAAGATGCCATTCTCAGAGTCTCCGGTGATAAGATCTATATCCTGGACAACAGCAGGGGCACGCTCTGCTCCTACGCAAAAGACGGTACTCTCACAGGCACCCATAAACTCCCTGAGGGTCACGTGAACTCATTCGATATCAATGGAAACACAGCTTACCTGCAGTTTGAAAAGAGGATCACACTCACAGCGTATGACATGAAAACAGATACACTGAGACGCTCATATCTTTTCGACGACGGTTTCGGCAGCAACCACTACGCTTCATGCGTGACCGCCTGCCGTGAAGATAATACAGTAAGATTAAGCAGAGTATCAGATGAGTTCCTCATCGAAACTTTTGACACTGATCTCATACCCTCAGGAAAAGAAAAGACCGGGCTCCCTTTCAAATCAGTCGAGTTCGACGCATCAAAACCAGCGGGAGACCTCATAGCTAACGGCATGATCGCCGGCAAAGAATATGATTACGCTCCCCATGTAAGCGGCAGGTTCAACGGGAACGGATCACCGCTTTTCTCCGCAGAGATATACCGTTTTAAAACGGGCAAAAAATATCCCGATAAGATCTACAAGATAAAAGGAATGAATAATTTTAAAGGTTATCTGAAGCTGCTGGGCATGGACGGCAATGCGTTCGTGCTCTATATCCACGATGAAAACGGTTCTGCTTCAAGAAGCCTTTCAGGTGAGTCAAAAACAGGCGATTTCCTCATCAGAGTCGCTATCTGAGTCCTTTAACTCACTTGCCAAGGCTCATTACTCCGGAAAGAAAAGCCGCTTTCCGGAGTTTTTTATTATACATCACAGGCTGTTTCAGACTCTTGCTCAGAACATCAAATCTGATGCTCCGGCATCTCCTCCCATATGTTCTCACCGGGTTTGCGCTCTCCATTGCCATGGCAAAAGCCTGCGCGCTTTTCAGGGCGTAGCTTACACCCTCAGAAGATGAAGGGCTTATAAATCCCGCGGCTTCGCCTAAAAGGGCGATCCTCCCTTTTCCCGCGAATATCTCCCCGGGGACCTTGGGCCTCAGAAGAAAAGAGCCTCGTATTTCCCCCGTTTCAGTAAAGTCCGTAATCTTTTTCACATGTTCTTTAAATATCTCAAAACGGTTGGCTGCATCGTTTTCCGGAAGAGAGACACCCAGCACAGCATACTCTTTCTTGGGTATGATCCATCCGTAAAAATCCGTAACCGGTGAATCAAAAAAGACCGGGAAATAACCCGGCTCCTCTTTCAGCCTGATATGCTGCTGCATGGCTATGTAACGGTTCGCTTTTTTCACTTTGGGAAACATAGTCCCGCGCACCCTTGAACATGCGCCGTCGGCGCCGCAGAGCGCTCCGGCTCTCACGTTCACCTCTCTGCCGTTTTCATGGAACAGAGCTTCCACCATGCCGTCCCGTTCTTCAGCTGTGACAAATGACATCTCTTTCAGGTCCGCTCCCGCCGATACGGCTATGTCTCTCAAATGCAGGTCAAATGCCTCTCGGTCTATGTTCACATAATGCTTCTCATAAAGCCTGCTTAATCCGCTGTCCAGGTCAAACGCCCTCACGGCATACAGCTGCGGTTCAGTGAGGACATGCCCCGGCACCGTGATACCCAGACGTCCCAGCTCAGTCTGCGCATGGGTGGACAAAAGACCCCCGCACTCTTTCCGTATGCTTTTGACACGGCGCTCAGCCAGCAGTACTTTATGCTTCCCAGCGCATAATGCCGCAGCCGCGGAACCGGCGGGGCCGGCGCCGACAATGATCACATCATAATCATATTTTGCTTTCATTTTACGAGAATAACCCGTTTTTACATCTCTGACAATCTGAAAACGCAATATTGCCTTTACGTTTTGACATTTATCAAATATAATAAGCCCGATGTATTATAAAGAACTCTACAATAAACTTAAATCAGATTTTCATATCAACCGTGAACAGGTGGCCCTGGATAACGGATCACGTCTTGTGACCACACGTTTCAGGTCCCCTTTCGCGCGGTTTCTGCCCAACGGGCGCGATCTCTCAAACCCTCTCGACAGGATCTTCGAAGGTATCTACGCCTTTAGAGACAGGTTTTTCTACAACGAGATCGACAGGATATTGAAGATCGATGACTCCCGTGTCCGGGAAAACCACGATTTCAGATACCCCCTTTTCACTTCAGACAGCAGAGAAGCCCGCAAGGGAGCCATCATACTCTTCCACGGCCTCAATGAAAAAGACTGGTCCAAGTATCTGCCGTGGGGTTATGAACTCCATAAACGCACGGGAAAGACCGTGATCCTCTTCCCCATAGCATTTCACATGAACAGGTCCGTGGACGACTGGAGCAATCCCAGGATGATGGCCCACGTGAGCAACGACCGCCGCAAGCTCTTTGACGAGATCGCAGGTTCGTCGCTTGCAAACGCCGCTATATCCACACGGCTGCAGCAGCTGCCCCAGCGTTTCTTCTGGTCAGGTCTCATGACTTATAACGATATCATGCTGCTGATAAAAAAGATCAGGGAAGACAAGATACCATGCCTGGACGACGATGCCAAAGTGGACATCTTCTCCTATTCCATAGGAGCGTTCCTCGCACAGATACTCATGCTGGCAAATGAAAACGATACTTTCGGCGCATCCCGGCTTTTTATCTTCTGCGGCGGCTCGGCATTCAACCGCATGACTCCTGTCTCCAGGGAGATCCTGGACAGCAAGGCCAACATCGCCCTATACTCATATTACATAGAGCATCTCGATATCGAACTGAAAAAAGACAAACGCATCGCAGAATACCTCAACGCAGATCACGGCGCGGGACAGATCTTCAGGGCGCTGCTCAATCAGACCAATATGTCGGAACTCCGTGAAGAACGACTTAAACAGTCCGCTGACCGCATAAAAGCCGTTCTGCTGAAAAATGACACAGTCATACCGCCTTACGAGTCTGTGAACCTGCTCCAGGGCGACGACAGATCCATTCCCGTTGAGATCGATATCTGCTCCCCGGAGTATCCCCACTCCCACATAAAACCCTTCCACGAGGCAGACACCCATGCCGAAGCGGCAGACAAGTTCTTCGACTTCGTATTTTCCAAAGCCTCGGACCTTTTTTCCTGACACTGGTGGCATACCTGTTTTAAATTGAAAGGAATATACAGATGAAGATAAGCATAATATTAACCGCGCTTGTATACATAGCCCTGGATGCAGCCAAAATATTTCCCCTGGATTATTTTGAGAACAACACATACAACAAGCTGGCGCAGCTGGGCATATTTATCATCGCCGGTATGATTATCCATTCAATTACTTCCCTCTTTTTAAGGAAAAAAGAAGAACAGCAGTAAGCTTACTGCCCTTTATCACCGGGGATTCTTCTATCTGCAAAATTGATTTTTCACCTTTTTTAAGGAAAAATGTTACCACTTGTCGGTTTATATTGCGTCTTGTCGGAATTATGGCCTGAAAATAGTGAAAAGTTATCCATATGTACGTATAAGACAAAGAGACATAAATAACGGCAAACTTGTCGCTATAACATAGGAGAGAGAATCTTTGTATTTTGGAAAGGAGGTTCTATGAATACCTTTCAGAAGATCTATATTGCCGTACTAACTGTCACCGTGGCCCTGGTGGTCTACTTCGATCTGGAGCTTACCAGTTACTGTTTTATCCTCTTTGTGCTCTTTTCAGCCCTTGTTTTCTCCGATAAGCTCAAAAGCCTGAAAGTGGGCAACGTGATCCTGGAACTGGACAGGAGCGCCGAAGCCATAAGAAACAACATGCGTTCCTTCGGCGAGCTTTCTGATCAAAGCCAAGCCCCTCTGTTTCCAGTGATCGATATCACCGGCTGCCGGCTGAGCGAAGATGATTCCCTGGTGCTGCGATGCATGAAAGAGACTCTGGAGGAGACATTGAAAATGGTCTGTCTGAAATGGGAGTACCCGGGCCCATGGACACTCAATAAGATGCTGCAGTTTCTTAAGAAAAAAAAGAAACTCAACTGGTATATCTATGACTCCTTTTCCATCATCATAAAACTCCTGGATAAACTGAACCATCTGGACCTGAACTCACTCCACGGCGCCGCAGATGATATCATGGCTCTCGTGGACCTCATCAATGCCAATACCCTCCCCGGCTTTTCCCTTAATATCAGAGAAAACAAAGATTTTAAACAGCACGGCCTCTTCTGTGAATATGAACACTGCATTGACATGATGCCCCAGACTCATAAGGATGATACGGACAATTGTGTCAAATACGGCCGTAAATGCCCCGGCGGCGATGAGCAGGTCAAGGAATGCGAAGAGCTGAAACGCTTTCAATAAAAACACGCGCGCACAGGATCTAACAATGGACTATTAAAATATTTTACCCTTTCAGGGACAATTGATGACGTTCCCTGTTCATCCGCTGCGTCCCCTATATCCACAAAGCCCCTCTTAGTCCATCCACCTGCAGCCTGAAAGCCTCATCGAGTTTTTTTCGGTGACAGTCTGCGGCTGTCCGTGAGGATCTTCGGTCGTCCGTGTCCGTCCACCTAGTCCCCTAAGTCCTCTCTGTCCATCCAACCTGAAACCTGCCAATCTAAAATGCATGTCTGTTACAGTCCGTTGCT
>CAZGIO010000043.1:1073-11326 GCA_964525975.1 uncultured bacterium | reverse complement strand
AGTTTGTTGTTGATAAAGTAGACAGATATGCCCTGGGACTGAGCCAGCTCTATGATGTGATTGTAATAACCCAGCCCCTCATCGGAGGAGGAATGGGTGATCACGAGTTTTATCCTGGGGTCATTGAGTTTTCTGATGAGTTCGATGGAGTGTTCTATACCCTTTCGCTGGACTATCCTTGTGGGTTGAAGGAATATGATATCATCTTTTTTGAATCCAAAGTCCTCTCTGAAGTGTTTTTTCTTATCAGGATCGGGATCCCCTTTGGCGTCGAAGTCAAGCACATTGGGGATTACAAGGGACGCCAGGCCCTTCCGTGCCGCCAGCTGGCGCTGAGCGATGGAATTGATGACAACATGGCGGGCTGACGGCAGGTCAGGAGGGAAACTCATGGAAAGCAGATCGCTTACGGCGTTGTGCAGATAGCGGTCCCGTTCCCAAGCGAAATCATGGTGATGCCCGATGAGGGGCATGCAGTTCTCCGCGCAGTATTCAGTGATGGCAAGGCCCAGAGGTATATTCATGGGGATGCTGAGGGCATTCTCCGCTATGAGCAGTTCGATGCCGAATGTGTTGACGAATTCAGCGAGGCTTTTTTTGATTTCAGCTTTTACGGAATATATCTTCTCAGTGATATGAGGCGGCCTTTTATATGTATTGGAAATAGACTGGTTTATCTCTTCTATGTCCAGGTTCCTGAAAAAAGCCTGGGGGCATTCCATGGAAATATCTTCAGCCTTATCCAGTTCTCCCCCGAACCAGTAGACATCATGGCCCAGTTCCTGGATGACCTGCGCCCATTTATTCGCTTCCAGGGAGACACCGTCGAGCCCGGCGAACCGGGTGCCCACAAAACCGATTTTCTTCCTCATCTGTAACCTCCTGACCTTGTTAAAAGTATCCGATAATATTCAGGGCGCATGAAAGCTTTTCTGATCGATGAACCGTCTGCGAACCCGCGTGAGCATTGTATGGCTCCGGCGGTATTGTCCACAATCTTCCTGAGCAGCGGTGCGGCTTGTTCCGGGGAGAAGAGATCCATAGGGGGCGGCCGTGTGCCCATGGCATTGTTCAGTCCTTCGAACAGGGGCGCATTGAGACGGCGTATTTCGTCGTGGAGCGATGAGCGAGTGTAAGCTTCCTCCTGGGTCCTGGGATCCGCATAGGAGAACTCGCATGCATCCACGCTGCATTTGCGGCTGAGACGTTCCATTATATCACTGCGGAAAACGGGGTCGTCTATGGATTCGGCTGTGATCTTTTTGTAGTAATCTATGATACGTTTATGCTGGATGTTATCCAGCGGTATTGAAAACTCATTGTATATGCTTATATTGTCTGATGCAGGAAAATCATCAAGCACATGGATGCGGCGGGCCAGGGTATTCTTTCCCATGGCTGCGGCTTCGGCAAACAGCATGCCGAAACCTTCCATCACAGAAGTGGAGAGTATCAGGTCTGCAGCTGAAAACGCGCATCTCAAGTGTTCCGGATAACGGGTTCCCAGAGCCCAGCTTCCGCGGAAGTCAGCAGATCTGGCGCACCGCGCGGCAATGCTTTCGTATTTTCTTTCGGGTTTGGAATTTGCCGGGAGAGTCACTATGATGTTAGCGTCTGAAAGGCGGGCGATAAGATAAGCTTCCAGGATGTTTTTTCTGCGGATAGTCCGTACGGGGTAGACGAAGACCGGATTGCCGGTGTCAAGATGGTATCCGCCTTCTGCGCACTGTTCTTTAAGCATCTCACAGGCGGCGTCCTTATCCATGAGGGTGGTACTCCCGGTGTAAATGTTCGGCAGGTAGTACAGAGCTTCCGAAGGCACACCGCTTTGCCTCAGTATTCCGAAATCGCGGCTGTTTATTGCAGCGTAATGGATATTTTCTCCAAGGGGGTAAAACTCATTAAGATGCTTTTTAAGAAAATTGTAATTATTCAGCCTGCCGCATTCGGCAAAATCATGGATATGAAGCAGCATGGGGTTTACCCCCCGTTTAGCATGGGCTGTCACCGCAGCGGTAAATGCGGGATTTTTACCGATGGCGTGATTATGGACCCAGAAAAGCGTTTCTGGGTCCGCCAGCTTATCCATGGCTTTCATGAGGTCAGAGTAAACAGACTGAAATGTTTCTTCTGAAAAATCGTCAGGATCCGTATATCCGCATGCGGGGAGTGGTATTTTTTTTATGCGTGTGTCTCCAAGCCCCTGGAAGCCCATGGCAGGGTCGGCAGCGGCAGCTGTTTTGATTCCTTCCGGCAGAGTTGAGATAAGACTAGATGTGACAGATGAAATACCTCCCCGGAGGTAATGGTAATGAAAAAAGATGATCTTTTTTATGCTCATTTTCCGAAACGCTCCCTGTATTCATCGACGGTTATCATGGGAGGGCGCTCAAATGATTCCATGGCTGTCTTCTCCAGAGTATGACTGCCGTTAGCGACGTTGATGGCGATATGGTCGCTGTAGATATCATCCTTCAGTTTGATCTTGCCGTAAGCCTCCAGCCGTTGAAGCACTGTGTTTAACAGTGCGAATGACATGCGGCTTAATGCCCTTATGGACTGATTCCTGTGTATCCGCAGATCAAGGTCGACCTGGCCGATGACATCCACACCCATCATCCTGTTTATATCGAGAAGGTGCCCTATCTCTACTCCGTAACCCACGGAGAAGGGGAGTTTTTCAAGCAGGGAACGGCGCCCTGCATATTCTCCACTGAGAGGTTGTATAAGAAATGCGAGCTCCGGATAGAATGTTGAAAGCACGGGCCTGGTGAATATCTCTGTGACCCTGCCGCCGCCTGAGTGACGGATGCCGTCGCTGCCGGTTATGGGTCGTTCGTAAAATGCTTTGACGTAATGCAGCTCCGGATAAAAAAGCAGCGCCCCCACCAGCCCGTAGACAAACTTGGGATGAATATTGTTGATGTCGGCGTCGATCCATACGATGATATCACCTTTCAGTTCATAAAGGCTTTTCCAGAGGTTTTCTCCTTTGCCTTTTCTGAATCCGTACTGGGGCAATATCCCTGATGAGTCCGTAACTCTTGCGCCGAACTCAGATGCGATGGCGAGAGTGTTGTCCGTGGAACCGGAATCGATGACCATTATCTCGTCAAGTATGGGATAACGGTCCATGAGTTCACTCTTAATGATCAGGATCTCTTTGCCGATGGTCTTTTCCTCATTGAGTGTGGGCAGCGCCAGTGAGATGGAGAGTCCCTGCTTTTCCTTGGCAGCCATGAGTTTTTTCAGGTCTGAGAAATCAGAATGGTGGAATATATGGCGGATCTCATTCATGACGTATCTCCTTGGATATGATCGGCGATACAGTTGAGTGTGTATATGACCTGCTTCAGGCCTCTGTTTATATTGCCGATATCAATATATTCGTTTTCAACGGAAATATCGCCGGTGGTTATTCCCAGTGAGAGCGCAGGTATACCCTGGGAGAAAAGCACGGTGGCCTCGTCATTTATGATGCGGAGCTTTGACCTTATGTGAAGAGCTTGATGGATTTTCAGTATATTTGTGAGAAGGGGATGGTTTTCCATCATACTGTTTGGCGGGACGTGTCCCGCTTCTTTTATGCCGATATGGGTCCTCAGCTCCCGGGAGAGCTTGGACACTGTGTATGTAAGGACCTGGCGGGCGAACTCCATATGGTCATTGTCACTGCTGTAGAGTTCCACGCGCATGATGGCTTCATTGGGTATCTTCCTGGATTTGGTATTGCTCCATATATTTGCGATATTTATAAAGACTCCTCCCGTTTCAGGCCATCCGATGCTCTTAAGCCGTGACGCCAGTTCAGTGAGTACATCCATGGCGGAAAGCACGTCTATCTGCGCCGGTTTGTCCGAGAGTTCCACCACATCTGTCTTTGCGATGATATCGAAAGAGTATTCTCCGATGGACCTGTAACCTATGCTCCCCAGATGTATGCCGTTGATCTCAAGCCCGAAGGATACGTGATGCCTGTTGTCGACGATGTATCTGCTGAGGGAGGGGGATATATTCTCACCTGAAGAACCTGCAAAAAGAAACACGAGGTTGCAGGTTGTCTCTATACCGCTTTTGATGATGATCTCGCCGAGGTTCAGCAGCGCTGATACCGCCAGGGAATTATCCGCGATGCCTGCTCCATACGCCCTGTCGTCTTTCAGTTCAATAAAACGGTCGGAGATGGAGAACTTGCTTTGTCCTGTCTGAACGAAGACCAGGATGGACCGGTTGACCTGCTGTGTGGAACTGTTGTTTATATTCAGGATGATGCTGCCGTCATGGGTTATCTCGTAGCTGCTGATACCGCGCTGATCCAGTTTGCCTGTAATATATTCTATCTCAGCTGATATCTTGGTCTTGCCCACAGGAAGCTGATTATACATGATGGCATCACTGAGCACTGAATCCCTGATACCAGGTATGCCGCTTAAAAGATCTCTTAATGTCCTTGCCAAAATTACCATCTCCTAAAAAACAATCTGCTATTTTAAGATAACCCCTATATGGGAATTATTCAACAAATGTTTTCTTAAAGCCCCCCTTAAACCTTGAATTTTCATGGTTATCTGCTATCATAGTGGATAACGTTTTTAAGAAAGAAAGGAGCCATCATGAAAAAAGATGAATTCATCACGAAATTGGCGGAAAAACACGGGTTGTCAAAAAAACAGACAGGTGAGATCGTTAACAGCATGTTTGACGAGATCTCAGATGTTCTGAAAAGCGGGGACAAGATCTCTTTCCTCAATTTTGGTACTTTCAAGGTGAACGACCGAGCTGCCAGGACTGCGCGCAATCCTCAGACAGGGGCAACAATTCAGATCCCTGCAAGGAAAGTTCCTTCCTTCAAGGCTGGAAAGTCCTTAAAAGAGAAATTGAACTGAATTTGACGGCCCGGTCATCGCCGGGCCGCTACTTTTTCTAAAACCGCGGTGTTCTTTTTGTTGTTTCAGCCATGGAAGGCACTGTGGATTAATCTCATCCCATTGATATCTGTCAAATCACACCATTCATTTATTTTAAGCATTAACTGTTGAAAAGAAAGATGGGGCCGTTATACTCTTAAAAAGGAGTATGTATGGGAAATATTGCCGTGCTGCTTTCAGGCAGCGGAAGGACGCTTGCCAATATCATCGAACGGATCCCCGGAATCGATGTCTCCGTTGTGGTCTCTTCCAGAAAAGACGTTTATGGTATAACCGTTGCCAAGGAGAATAACATACCGGCCTTTGTTGTGGAACGCAGTGAGTGTTCTTCCACAAAAGAATTTTCAGACATGATCAATGAGATCATCCTCCGTTATAAACCCGACCTTATTGTGCTTGCGGGTTTTCTCAGCCTGTACCAGTTTCCCGAAGGGTATGAGAACCGTGTGATGAACATACATCCCGCGCTGATACCGGCGTTTTCAGGAAAAGGATATTACGGAGACAAAGTGCATAAGGCTGTATGTGAAAAAGGCGTGAAAGTCACCGGTTGTACAGTCCACTTTCTTGACAGGATGTATGATAACGGTCCGATTATTATTCAAAAGACCTGCTCAGTGAGCAGCACTGACACTCCTCATGAGATCGCAGCCCGTGTTTTTGAACTTGAATGCCAGGCATATCCCGAAGCCATAGATCTGTACATGGCCGGGAGGCTCGCCGTAAAAGAGGGGAAAGTACATATTACAGATGGATAGGATCAAGAGTTTTATCATATCATTTGCGGCTCTGACGCTGATATTATCAGCAGCGGTGATATTATCAATACCCGCCGAAGAAAACCGGTTCACTACCCGAGTCAAAAGAGAAGACCGTATATTGTTTGGCGGCGAGAACATCCTTTCAGGTGCATTCGTCCATGAACAACCCTCTCCAGGGGAAAACGGGATGACTTTTCAGCAGATAACTGAATATGAGGATAATAACGGCAAAAAAGGCAAAATATATTTCTATGCCCATTCTATCCAGACTTTTACCGAATACAGTTTTTATGAAGAGCTGCTTGAGATACAGGTAAAGGTGAAAGGTGAAAGGGGAAAAGGGGAATCCTTTGTAGACGCTTATCTTATCGAGGATACAGGAGACGGAGTGCTCCTGGAAATGGCTCTGCCTCTTGCCGGTGTGGACCTTGCGCTGGTCCTCTTACGGGATACATTGAAAAAAAATGATGACTATCTCCTTGTGACCGGAGTATCACTGCGTTTTGATCCCCCATCGGGAGGAAATCTGAGTCTTGGCGAGACGCGGGTTTATGCCTGGGATCCGGAACCGGAAAAACCCCAGCTGGCTGTTTATGATGATGACGGAGGTTTGTCTGTGCCCGATAATTTCAGGGGGGACCTGTTTTGAGATTATACAGTACGAGAAAGATGATAGCCGCTTACGGGCGGAAACTTTTATCCACAGGGCTTGTAAGGGGCACGTGGGGCAATATCAGCGTGCGGCGCGGGGATCTTGTCTGTATTACTCCTTCAGGCATGGCCTATGAAAAATTGCGCGCCGGGGACATCGCCGTTGTGGACCTCAGCAGCGGCAGACAGATCTGCGGGGAAAAAGCCTCGTCGGAACTGCCTCTGCATCTGGCGTTATACAGGTACAGGAGGATCGGAGCGGTGATCCATACACATTCACAGGCATTATCCGCTCTTTCAGTGCTTCATCAGCCGGTGCCTCCGCTTACCGAGGATCAGGCCATGATAATCGGAGGGGATATACCCTGCACTGAATATATGCAATGCGGAACCGTCGAGCTGGCTGACAAGGCTGCTGAATTGTTTGAAAGCCGTAACGGAGTCATTCTTGCCAATCACGGTTATGCAGGCGGCGGCAGGGATATACAGGAAGCTTTCGCAAACTGCATGATCGCTGAAAAAAGCGCCGCGGTATATCTTGATGCACTGGCAGCGGGGTTGGAGATATACCCGCTGGATCCGGAAGAGTGCAGAGAGCTCAAAGAAAAATATTCACAATACAGAAAATAAAAAAAATAAAGGAGTTTCAGATGAAGAAGAGATTTATAGTGTTGTCACTGCTGATACTTGCAGCTGTGACGCTGGTTGTTTCTGAGCCGTTCATCATGTATCCGGCGGTGTCTCCCGATGGAAATAAAGTGGCCTTTATGTGTGAAGGGGACATCTGGGTGCATGACCTGGGACTGGATATTACGTTTGCTGTGACCAGGAACTCCGATTATGACTACAGGCCTGTCTGGTCCCCTGACGGGAAAAGCATCGCTTTTACTTCAAACAGAGACGGAAACTACGAGATCTACGCAGTGGAAATGGATGGCGGATATCCAAGACGGCTGACCTTCCATTCTGATTTTGATACGGCATTTGACTGGAATGAGGACGGTTATATTTATGCGGGTTCATACAGGGACCCGAGAGGCAAGCGTCTTTACCGTCTTTCCCCTGAGACCGGGGAGATGGAGATGGTGGTGGATTATCCTGTTTACAGAGGCAAGGTCTCCCGCGGAGGTTCTATTGCGTTTTTTACGGATAATACATCTTTCTGGAGAAAGACATACAAAGGAAGCGCCGCGTGCAACCTTCTTCTCATGGAAAAGACCGGGACATTAACGGAACTTTCTGTCACCGAGTCTATGGAGACCTTCCCCTCCTGGGCGGGTGACCACGCGCTGTACTACCTTACAAATGAAAGCGGAATGACGTCGGCGGCTTCCATCAACGTGAAGAGCGGCGAGAAGAAGACACTGTTCTCTTTTCCCGGCGGACACATGGATCAGCTATCCACTAACAGAAACGGGAAGTTTATAGCTTTTATATCGGGATTCAGACTTTACATATATGATATCACTTCCGGTGAATATGAGCAGATCAAACCGCGGATCCCGGCGGATTCCCAGGCGGCGCCTGAAAGTCACTATATCATCGGAAACAACAGCTTTGACGAGGCTGAAATATCTCCCGACGGGAAGCGGATAGTTTTTGTCGCCCGGGGAGACCTGGTTTACAAGGATTTAAAAGAATCGCCTGAAAAGGGGGAGGTGACCTCAATCAATCTGACAGATTCACCATGGGTCGAATATGATGTGGTATGGGACCGCGCCAGGAACAGTATTGCGTATGTCTCTTCTGAAAGCGGAGATTATGATATATGGACCATGGATCTGGACACGGGGTCAAAAAGCAATATAAAAAAGAGTGAACAAGAGGCAGACGGACTGGCGATTTAACCGTCCGGGAGCTATATGGCATTCGTGGAAGACAACACAACCCTGAAACTGTATGATGTGAAGAACAGAAAAACATCCACTCTTCTTGAGGGTTACGCCGTGTATCATCCTGTATGGTCCCCTGACGAGAATTACATGGCTCTGCAGATCAGCGATGAGAACTACAACACAGACATCTATATCATCACGCTGGACGGGATGATCTTCAGAAATGTCTCCCTCCATCCTGAATATGATCATTCGCCTGAATGGAGCCTGAAGGGGGATGCTTTGTTCTGGATATCCAACAGGTTCGGCCGTGAGACAGTCCAGCGTCTTAAACTGACCGATTTTGATCCCGGCAAGTCCGGATCGTATGCGGTACGTGAAAAGCAGGAGGAGATCTTTGCGACTAACCTGGATATGAGGAACATAAAGATGCTTTCAGGAGACAAAAAGCTCGCCGCAGTGATATATACCGATGACGAGGGCGCTGTATATTCCATCGATGTCTCAGACGGAAGCCTTAAACAGCTGAGCCCCATGGATTCACCTCAGTCTCTTAGAGTGAACTATGTCAATAATAATATTTATTACCTTACTAAATACGGGTTTAAATCCATCTCCTCCGAAGGTGGAGGGGCCAAAAGCTATCAAGCTCCTGTGTATATGTATGAAAACAGGGATCAGTTGTACCATGAACTGTTAAGAGAATCCTGGGTCCTTCTACGCGAAAGGTTTTACGATCCCGCCATGCATAATACGGATTGGGAAAGCATCTGGGAAAAATATGAGAAAAGGCTGGACGGCATCAAAAGGAAAGACAGTCTGTATTCTCTGATCAGAGAGATGCTGGGGGAACTCAATGCTTCTCATCTGGGCATATGGGGCGCAGACGAGCGTTCGTCCAATCCCATGCTGTTAACGGGAGAGTGGGGCGGTATAACGGACAGCGGGTTAAAAGTAAGACAAGTTTTCAAGTATGGTCCCGCCTGGGGAAAAGTGAAAAAAGGCGACCGAATCCTTGAGGTGGAAGGCCGCTCTGTGAAGTCTTTGAGCGACCTTGACCGGGCTCTCATGGACAGGAGCGGAAAACTCACATCGTTTGTTTTCCAGAAAGCCGGCGCGGTACCACTCCTTTGCGTCTCTCCACGGGCTATGAGCGCGAAGTTCATGAAAGAGACAGATCATGACAGGAAGGAATATGTGGACCTGAAGACCAATGGCAGGGCCGCGTACATACACCTGCGCAGGATGTCCATGAGCGATCTTGAGCAGTTTAAGGAAGAACTGGGACGTGACGGCAGAGATAAGAGCGGGCTTATACTGGATGTGAGAGACAATGGCGGCGGAAGGATAGCGGAATATATACTGGATATGCTTGAAAGACAACCCTACGCCTATTCCGAGAGCAGAAAGATAGGCGTACAGAAAAACTGGCCGTCCAAGTATGCCTGGACTAAGCCCATAGTGGTCCTTATCAATGAAAGATCATTCAGTAACGCGGAGATATTCCCCGCCGGCTTCAAAGCGCTGGGACTGGGAAAAGTCATCGGTGTCACAACCGCAGGAGGCGTCATCGGCACCGTGGATATAAAACTTGTGGACGGGTCCACGTTTCGGACGCCGTTTGTCAAATGGATAACCGCCGGGGGAAAGAACATGGAAAACCTGGGTATAGAGCCTGATATCTATGTGAGAAACATGCCGCAGGATGTTGTGGAAGGCAGAGATGCCCAGCTGGACAAAGCCATAAAAGAGTTGAAAAAACTCATGAAATAAGCGGGATAGACTTGTTCATTATACTCAGGAGGAGGTATTGCTCCTCCTGAGCCTTCAGAATATAATTATCCTCTTTTACTTTAATAAACCTCCGATTTATGTTATTTTTAAGTGTAGAGATAAAGAGGTGGGCATGGACGGAACAGTTGGAGCGGAAGTTTTTTTCAGATTTGGCGCAGACGGCGTTATTGTGGAGCTGTCAGACTCGGCGGCGCTTGTTTACCTTGCAGCCATTGGAGATTCCTTTTTTAAGCTTTGGGAGAACAGCGGAGAGATTGAAGATATTTCATCTTTCATATCGCCTC
>CAZGIO010000043.1:0-1035 GCA_964525975.1 uncultured bacterium | reverse complement strand
ATCAGGTTGAAACCCAAAGGCAAAAATGAGCAGGGGCTCTGGAAACTCACCGGGGAGTATGACGATCTGGGTGAACTGACTTATGTGAACGCTGTTGAAAAAAAGGAGATCGAAAAGGAGTTTTTCAGAGATTTCTCCGAGATGGACCTTTTGAAGTATATAGCTCTCTTTGAGAATTCTTTTGCAGGTGTGGGCATTATGCAGGATAATGTTTTCATAGCCGCCAATAAACGGATGCTCAATATATTCGGATATTATTCATTGGATGATTTTGTCACAAAGACGCTCTGGGACCATATACACCCTGAAAACAGGAAGATGATACGGGAAAAGATGCTGGGGGCGGTGAAGTCCGAAGAGCAGGAATTTTTTATCGAGCTGCCTGTCATCAGAAAGGACGGGGAACACAGAGATGTGGAGATGTCCTTCTCCCATATAAAATCCCGGGAAGCCAGCTTCCTCCAGATCGTGGCAAGAGACGTCACTCTTCATAAACAGGCGTATAAATCATTGCACAGATCTGAAGCGCTGTTCAGGGCTTTTATGGAAACTGCTCACTTCCCTGTATTCATGCTTGATGTCCAGGGCAGTTATGTCTACGCCAGTGAGAATATCCAGAAAAAACTGGGATATACTCCCGGTGATGTGATAGGTAAAAAACGGTGGTTTTCAACTGAAACCGGAAATATTACACTGCAGAAGGCTTTTGATAAATGCGTCAGTGAAAAAAGGCCGGTAAAGGGGCTGCGTGTGCCCATAAAAAAAGCCAACGGCAGATATATTACAGTCAATGTATCTTTTTCCCCTGTGTTTGAAAAAGACCGGTCCATAAGAGCTATTCTCATGCAGACGTCGGATGTCACCGGGGCCAGCAACAAAGCCGCGCTCGCTGATCAGCTTGAAAGTTCCGGCCGCATCGCGGGGCGCGTGGCTCATGATTTTAATAACCTGCTTCAGATCATCGTAGCTCATGTCAATTTTCTCCAGTATTCCCTGGAAGATGAAAGTCCCCTGAACAAGAATGTGGATATCATC
>CAZGIO010000042.1:4235-11349 GCA_964525975.1 uncultured bacterium | reverse complement strand
TGATGACCTCGGTAATACTGCGGATGGTATCGAGGTGGTTGGTGATCCTGCCGATGGCCTGGCTCGATTACTCTCAGTCTCCTGTCACTGAACTCAGACAATATTTTCGTAAGGACACCCCGTCCTCCGCCTATTTCCACTATTGTCCTGCAGCTTGACGCCGCCACGGCATCCCTTATGTCTTTAAGGACAGCAGGATTGTTTAAAAAGTTCTGCCCGAAACGCTTCTTAGGTCTCAACGGGTTCCTCTTTTTCAAGGATATATAGTTCCTTAGCTTTCTGTTTTGAGACGTTTTTTCCCAAAGGGACTTCCACTACCTTGAAATACCTCTTTGATGAATAAGATTCCACTGTGAGATCATCTCCAGGAGCCACTTCCCTTGAGGCTTTGACCTTTGACCCGTTAAGCATGATCTTGCCTGAGTCGCATAGCTCTTTAGCCACCGACCGCTGCTTGATGATCCTGGCAAGTTGAAGATACTTATCGATTCTCATAAATAATCAGCTCCGTATATATTTTTACCGTCTCTCATTTTTACGACTGAAGAGAGATAGCATGAAATAAACTTACCGTTTGCCCGGCAAAAGCCGCTTCGCTTCATTATACAACCCCAGACTTCCTTTTTCAACAACAGATTCCCCTGTCATGTTCAACTGATGATGGATCAATTAAGAGACAAACAGATTAAGGGGGATGACTAAATTATTTCTTTTATTGTATTTATCCATAATATCGTCATCTTGACCGCTTTCAGGGAATACTTGCTTACGGGCCCTGTTTTCCAGCAGAGCCCGTTTCTAATATTATAACAGTATCTCGATATAATACTTTTTTTTCAGCCTCTCATACAGGCTGTCTACCTCTTTGTTTATCTTCATGGACATGATCATGTTCTTCACATAGGAACGCACATCATCAAATTCCATCTGCTCAGGTTCAGTCTTTTCCTTCAGATATATAAATGTAAGTCCGTTGTTCAGATATCTCACTTCGGAGATAGAATCATCTGTCAGTCCATTGATCATACTTAATATGCCGTGATTGATCTGGTTCTCTTCCTTGCTCTCGAATGGAATAAACGTGATTCCCTCTTTTTCACCCCAAGTCCTGATCCCGTCCATGCCTTTTTCATTGAAAAGACCCTCAATATTTTTTCTGTATTCCTCCACGACCTGAGGCGCGGGAGAAGGTATTATGATTATATGACTTACTTCCGGTCCGTTCTCATTGATCTTTTCTACGAACGCTATATGGTATCCATATTTTGTCATAAAGGGTTCTGATATCTCTCCTGCTTTCATTCCGAACACCTTATCCTCGAACTCCTTGACCATGGTTCCGCGTTTGACTTCACCCAGTCTTCCTCCTGCGGAAGCGCTGGGTCCATCTGAATATTTTTCAGCAGCTTCAGCGAAGGTCATCTTTTTTGCAAGTATGTCTTTTCTCAGGTCTTTCAGTTCCCTCACAGCCCTTTCTGTGTCTTTTTCTGTCAAGGGCATCTTTTTGAAGACGATCTCATAGGTATATTTTGAAGGTCGTACAAACTTATCTTTTTTGTCCGTATAAAACTCTTCCAGCTCATCTTCCTCTACAGATATACCGGGCCTTATTATGCTGGATACATATGTCTGGACATAGAGCTCTTCCTTTATCTGCTGTCTGTATAGTGCGCGCAGGGTGTTTTCGTCTATGCCCTCCTTCTTCAATGCGGCCAGATAATTTTCCGTGGTGCCGAAATTTGATTTCATCCGTTCTATCATGGCATCAAGACGCTGCTCGATCTCATCATTGCTTACGATGATCTCTTCATTTTCCAGGGCCTCCAGGTAAATGACTTTGTTCTTGACCATGGATTCAAGGTATTCCCTCAAGACAGTCTCATCAGCCTCTCCCCCTGTCATGACCCCTTCCCTTACTTCACTTACCAGTATTATGGCGTCATCTATCCTTGCAGCTATCCGATCTGAGTAGTCAGAAGCTTCTGCAGCGGCCAGGCAAAAGGCCACCATCAAAGCTGATATTATAATCCGTTTCATCATACCTCCGTCACTTCTTAAAATAGTTCTCGTTGATTGTAATCTCATAGTTTCTTTTTTTCAATGAATTGATCCACTGCGCGTAACGCAGTTCCCTTTTTTTCAGAAGAATGATCTGTTTTATTGTAGGCTCGACTTCTGTTAGACTGATGCGTTTCGCGTATACTTTCCTTACGATCTTAAATATGTGATACCTTTCATATTCATCCTGTATGATCTCAGATGTCTTGCCCTTTTTTAGACTGAAGAGTTCTTTTGATATATTTTCGGGGATTTCTTCCTTTGTGTAGATCTCGGCGGCCGCCTCATCATTATCCCCTGTCATTGCAACATAGATATCATCAAATTTCTCGCCGCTCTTTATTCTGTCAAATGTCTCCTGTGCCTCTTCAAGGGTATCAAAGACAAGCTCTTTTATCTCTATGGACTCGGAATGCTGATAATCTTCTCTGTTGTCAGAGTAATATTTCAGTATCTCCTTGCTTGTGACATTGATGTTGTTATATATCTTCTGCTCCTCCACAAGTCTTATGATCCAGTACCGGCTCAGATACGACCTGAACTGTTTTATATCAACGGCATGCTTTTCAGGTAAGCGTTGCATTCCTGTTCGTCTCCATACTGAGATATAAGTCTGTTGACTTCTTCCTCTATCTGCAGCTCATCCACGTGTATCTTCTCTTTTTTCGCGATATCCAGGATGATCTCTTCATCTATTAGATCATGGAGCATGTTGTATTTCAGGTCCCTCATCTGTTCTTCGTTAAGACCCTCTATGTAATTGCCCACACGATAATCAAAATAATCTTCGAATTCGCCTAATGTTATTATCTTGTCATTGATCTTGGCAAGTATGGAGCTGCGTTTTATCTCATCGGCGGATTTTCTGCATCCGGAGGCAATAAGCGCTATAACAAGAAAAATGTAAATGGATCTTCTCATAATCCTCCCCTGTCAGATATCTCCACATTGTATTCAACCATCAGCTCGTCGATTAGTTCCTTCCTCTGCTCACGTGCCTTGATGTTTTTTATCCGAATGCGTATGATCTCATCCACGCCTTCCAGGCGCATGATGTCATGTTTCCAGATCTTGTCCCTGACGATGAAGACATAATAGAATACATCGCCGCTGCCGTCGATATACTTAACCGGTTTGACACCCCGTCCCTCTCTGGTTGAGATTATCTCATCCCTTACATTCTCATCAAGGTCGCTGTTCTTTATGTATCCGAGGTCGATGGCGCCGTTCAGCCCCTCACCGTCTTTTAAACCGCTGTACTTCTCAGATGCTTCTTCCTTATCACGAAAATGAAACACATTGAGCCATACCATGGGTACTTCAGCTGTAAAAAGCTCTTCTTTCATGTTCTCATAATAACGTCTTATCTCATCGTCTGTCACATCCACTTTTTTGGTTATAAGCTCATTTATAGCCTCCGCCACGATCAGTCTTTTCCTGAAATCCTCGACGCGCTTACGGATCTCTTCCCTCCGTTTTTTTTCTTCAGGTATCCCTTTCTGGAGAGCCTCCCTGTATAACAGCTCGTCTGCAGCCCATGTCTTTAGAAGATTTTCACGTTCTTGATCATTGAGTTCCGATAAAGATATTCCAGATTCCTCGACCATGGACCCAAACTCAGCTTCAGTGAGCTTTATGCCCCTCCCCCTGATCATATAAGGGCCTTCATCCTTTCCTGTTAGAAAGAACAGAGCAGCCGCAAACAATAAAGACAGTGTTATGATAATGATAACTTTTCTCATTCATTTCCTCCGGTTTCTTAATGATAAAATAGAAGAAGTGCTATTTAATGTCAATCATTTTTTGTTCTCTCCGCTGTGTTTAATGTGTTTTTGGTGGTACATGGATTTGTCTGCACTGTTTATCAGCTCATATATAGTAGTGGAGTCTTCTGGATATTTTGTTGATGTCCCAAGGCTTATGCTTAGACTGAACGATTCGCCGCTATTTCGGTTGAAATGTTCGATGTTCTTGTCAAGCCGTTTGAACAGGGACTTTGTCTTTTCCTCCTTTGACTCTGTCACCAGGACCACGAACTCGTCTCCGCCTATCCTGGCGATAATATCAGATTTTCTGAAGGTCTGGCAGCTGAGTATGTCAGCCAGGTCTTTTATCGCCCTGTCTCCTGTGAGATGCCCATATGTGTCATTGATACTTTTCAGATCATCCATGTCTATATATACGAGCATCAGTATCATGCTGGACCTTTCAGCCTGGTTCAATAACTGGTTTCCAAATGCTATAAATCCCCGTCTGTTGTATAATCCAGTTAGTTCATCGATAAAAGCCATGGCTTTCAATGCATTTTCCATCTGCTTGCGTTCTGTCAGGTCTCTTAAGACCAGGATCTTTTTCTTTGCTGATCCCATGGACTCTTCTTTCATCTCAAAACGCACGGGAAAATTCAAACCGTCTTTTTTGCGCACAGCGGCTTCCCCTTCGCGCCGGTCAAGTATCTCTTCAGGAAAAAACATAGAGGCATCTTTACCCACAGCTTCCTCTTTCTCAAACCCTGTGAGTTCCGTAAAAGTCCTGTTCACATCTTCTATCATCCCGTCAAGTAGTATAAGCACGGCTTCGTGGGATGCGTTAGATATCATACGGAACCTCTCTTCGCTTATCTTCAGCTGATCCTCATATTCCCTCAGCTCCTTTATCTTTGCAATGAGTGTCTGATTCATCTTCATCAGGTCCTCTCTGCTTCTTCTTACAGTCTTCTCAAGGTCATCCTTGTCCCTTTTCAAAAGGTTTTCAATCATCTTTGCTTCAGATATATCTTCTATTGTGATTACCGACAGCGCGCTGTCTATATCCACCCTTGTGAGTTCCAGGCATATATTTTGATTATCGTTAAATGGCCTCCACTGGCATTTCTGTTTTTTCAATATATCTTTAGGGAGAAGTTCAAAGAGTTTTTCACCTTCATCAGCGGGATCTTCCATCACAAATTCCGTCTTTCCGTTGGATTCCAGTATCCTGCCGCTTTTTCTGTCAATGAGCAGCATGCCGTTTGCAGCATTCATGAATATGGCACGATACTTATCTTCAGATTTTTTGTAAGCTTTCTGCGTCTGAGCGTGCTGACGTATGATGATCTTCTGAAAAAGATAGATCAGGATCAGTCCCCCAAACACCACAAGGAAACTGTGCATATACGACCAATTGGAAAAGAACGGGGACTTGTATCTGTAAACTTCTGTGAACAGCGCTGTTAAAGAACTGACCTGTGCCACCATATCCTCCTGACCGATAATATAACTATATTATTAAACACCCATATTATCAAGCCGGGGAGTATGGTAAGGGGCGCATATGCGCCCCGGATTTTTTTTATTTGCCCAGTGTGGCGACCATCACAGCTTTGATGGTGTGCATGCGGTTCTCCGCTTCATCAAAGACCTTTGAGTTTTTGCTCTCAAAGACTTCATCTGTAGCTTCCTTTATATCAGGGAACTTTTTAGACATCTCTGTCTCATCGTTATGGAATGAAGGAAGACAATGCAGGAATATAGTCTCATCCATGCCTGTCATATCCATCATGGTCTTATTCACCTGATAAGGTTTAAGAAGTCTGATCCTTTCCGGGATGGAATCTTCTTCGCCCATTGAAGCCCAGACATCTGTGTATATGACATGGGAGCCTTTGACACCGGCTTTGATATCGTCGGTTACTGTTATCTTTGCGCCAGTCTCTTTGGCCATCTCTTCGGCTTCCCTTACCAGATCTTTTTCAGGGAAGAGAGATTCAGGAGATACTATCCTGAAATCCATACCTGTCTTTGCGGCACCTATCATCAGGGAATTTGCCATATTGTTTCTTCCATCGCCCACGTAAGTGAAGACTATACCCTTAAGATATCCGAAGTTCTCCTTTACTGTGAGAAAATCAGCCAGTATCTGGGTGGGATGGAATTTGTCAGTAAGCCCGTTCCAGACAGGCACTCCGGCCCATTTACCCAGCTCTTCCACGGTCTCATGTTTGAATCCACGGAATTCGATGCCGTCGAACATCCTTCCCAGTACTCTCGCGGTGTCTTTTACCGTCTCCTTTTTCCCCAGCTGTATATCATTTTTACCCAGGTATTCAGGGTGAGCACCTTCATCCACACAAGCCACAGTAAAAGCGGCCCTTGTCCTAGTTGAGGGTTTTTCAAATATCAGTGCGATGTTCTTTCCTTCCAGGGACCCTGTCCTCACGCCGGCATATTTGTTCTTTTTCAGCGTCATCGACAGATCGATGAGAAACTCGATCTCCTGGGGTGTAAAGTCTTTCAATTTCAAAAAGTTTCTGTTTTTCAGATTAAAAGCCATATATCCTCCTTATTTGGTTATTATTGTACCTGTTTTTCCTTCAAGAGCTTCTTCTATGGTCTCCGGCAGGGTGATGATCACTTTTTCACCGCCGTTTTCAATGAACTGTACTGCCGCTCTTATCTTGGGACCCATACTTCCCTTTGGGAAATGCCCTTCTTCCAGATATTCCCTGCATTCCTTCACAGTCATGGCATCCAGTTCACGCTGTCCAGGTTTTCCGAAGTCCAGCGCCACCTTTTCCACGCCTGTGGATATAACCAGTGTCCTGGCTCCGATCTCAGTAGCCATGACAGCGCTTGCAAGGTCTTTGTCTATTACTGCGTCTACTCCTTCAAGCATGCCTTCGGAATCATAATATACGGGGATACCTCCTCCCCCCACTGTGATCACAATAGCGCCTGTATCGGCAAGTTTCTTTATTATATTCTTCTCGATCACAGTCTGCGGCACTGGTGAGGGTACCACACGCCTCCATCCTCTTCCTGCATCTTCAACCATTGTCCAGCCTTTTTCGTCTATGATCTTCTTAGCCTGCTCCTCTGTATAAAATGGTCCCACAGGTTTTGAAGGATTTTTCATCTGCGGGTCGTCGGGGTCTACCAGGACCTGTGACAATATTGTAACGACTTCCTTCTCGATGCCTTCCAGATGGAGCCTGTTCTGAAGAGACTGTTCAATCATATACCCCATACCGCCTTCAGTATCGGCTACGACTACGCCAAGAGGCCTGTCCGGCACACCT
>CAZGIO010000042.1:2314-4225 GCA_964525975.1 uncultured bacterium | reverse complement strand
TTCAATGCCTGCGTCTACTCTCAGCATCATATTCCCCGCCTGGGGACCGTTACCATGGGTCAGTATCACATCATAGCCGTTTTTCACTACATTTATAATTCCCCCAAGTGAGGCTCTGGTATTGGCAAACTCCTCTGCGACGGTGCCTTTCTGTCCCTTTCGGATAATGGCATTTCCGCCCAAAGCTATTACGATCTTATCTTTTGACATATTTACCTCCATATTTTTATGTAACATCACCGGGAAATTATACAAATCACTATACTAAATTCAAGAAAAAAAGAGCGGGGAAGAAAATATCTTCCCCGCATTCACTTTACTTTATTTTTTCGTTAATTATATCTTTAAGTGTGGGTTCGCCGATCTCCTGAAGTTCATAAGCAACCCTTACAGCAGGCTGTTTGATGTTTATAACACGTCTCAGGTCGATAGGTGTACCGATGATGACTATCTCCGCATCTGATTTTGCGATGGTCTTCTCGAGGTCTTTCATCTGCCCTTCTCCATAGCCCATTGCAGGAAGCAGTATTCCGATGTCGGGATATTTTTCAAATGTCTCGCGGATAGAATCCACAGCGAAACTTCTCGGGTCTATGAGCTCAGAAGCACCATACTTCATCGCCGCTATGACGCCAGCTCCATACTGCATCTCTCCATGAGTGAGTGTGGGTCCGTCTTCAACGACCAGCGCTTTTTTACCCAGGATCTTGTTGCCGTCTTCTACAAATATAGGTGAAGCGCCGTCAACAACGATGGCATTGGGATTGAGTTCCCTGATATTCTCTCTTACTTCTTCAATGCCTTCAAGATCAGCTGTGTCTATCTTGTTGATGACTATGACATCAGCCATCCTCAGGTTTGCTTCTCCCGGATAATAAGTCACTTCAGCACCGGGTCTGTGGGGGTCAGCGACTACGATGGAAAGGTCCGGTTTGTAAAACGGGAAATCGTTGTTTCCGCCGTCCCAGATGATGACATCCGCTTCTTTTTCAGCTTCATCCAATATGGCCTGATAATCCACGCCTGCGTATATAACGCTTCCCATAGCGATATGGGGCTCATATTCTTCCATCTCTTCGATTGTGCATTTGTGCTTTTTCAGGTCGCCTATCTCAGCATAACGCTGTACTTTCTGAGCAACAAGATCGCCATAGGGCATGGGATGTCTTATGGAGACGACTTTTTTACCCATATCCTGCAGTATCTTAACGACTTTACGCGTGGTCTGGCTTTTTCCGCATCCTGTCCTTGTGGCACAGATGGAGATCACAGGTTTGTTGGATTTGATCATTGTCGTATTTCCGCCCATGAGCCAGAAGTCAGCACCTGCTGCATTGGCGATTGAAGACCTGTGCATTACATCCACGTGACTCTTGTCTGAATAAGCGAATACAACCACTTCAACACCCATCTTCTTGATTATGTCAGTCATCTCTTCTTCTGGTTTTATTGGTATGCCGTTGGGATAAAGTCTTCCCGCAAGTTCAGCGGGATATTTTTTATCATCTATTCCGGGTATCTGTGTTGCTGTGAAAGCCACCACTTCATAATCCTCGTTGTCTCTGAAAAATGTGTTGAAGTTGTGAAAATCCCTTCCCGCTGCGCCCAAAATCAATACTTTTCTTTTAGCCATTTTCTACCTCCTATGTTAATAAGACAATAAACTACAAATACAATATATCTTTAAACTATATTGTCAAACATTTTTTACAGGAAGGGATATGTTTTTAAAAGAGTCAAGGATCTCTCTACTCTAATTCTCATTATATATGCAAGATATGTTATACACCCTCTACTGGACACATGGATTTTTTTTTAACGCCCTTAGGTCTTTGACTCTATTCCCTTTGATGGCACAACACTTTGATAAAAGATGACATCCTGCCGCGGTTTTCAGATGCCTATCTGAAC
>CAZGIO010000042.1:0-2255 GCA_964525975.1 uncultured bacterium | reverse complement strand
AGGATCTCGACGATAACGGCATCAGCTACAAAATAAGATCCCGGCAGTATCTTTAAAACATCGTCTGAAAGACCCACGTGTTCAGACAGCCCCTTCCACTGGGGGGACTTTTTCAGCAGAACCTTTTCATCTTCTCTGAGAGCCACCCCCTCTGACAGGCGCAGCCCCATTATAACCTCAGTCTCACGCACGTCTTCTTCTGTCATAAAATTTACAGATACATCCCTTTTCACCATGTAAGCATCCAGTGATCCACTGTTTTTGATGATCATTCCCCCGTGATGTCCCACTGCGGATGGACCGAAACCTGCATAATCATGGAATTTCCAGTAAGTCATGTTATGTCTGCACCTGTATCCTGGCCGGGAGAAATTTGAGAGTTCATACTGCTCCAAACCCATGGACCTGAGAGCATGGATATATCCCTGGTATATATCAGCCTGCCTGTCCGGATCTTCCATCTTGATCCTTCCTCTTTCCACATCACTGAAAAAAGGGGTCCCCGGCGTTACAGTTATGGCATATAAAGACACATGGTCGGGAGCCAGTCTCTCCAGCTGACGGATCTCTTCTTCAAGGTGCTGAATATCTCCCTTCAATCCGTACATGAGATCCACAGACATGTTCCCTGTATTGTCTCTTATATCATGAAGACGTGACATGAGGCCAGGTTCCTCACGCCTACCGAGGACAGACCTCTTTTCTTTCAGAAAAGACTGAACACCTGCGGAAAACCTGTTTACTCCCGCAGAGGATAAGTCTTTTATATATGTCCTTCTGGCATCTGAGGGATTGAACTCCATGGATATCTCGGCATCTTCCGGGGGATCTCCCTTGAATACACTCCTGATGACCTTTTCGACCTGGGGGACAGTGAGCAGCGATGGAGTCCCGCCGCCAAAAAAAAGAGTCCTGACATCATCGCGGCTGAACTGCCTTATCTCCCCGCACAAACGGCTGATATATTCATCGGGGACACTTTCCTTTCCACCTAATGAAAAAAAGGAGCAGTATGGGCATCTCTTTCTGCAGAATGGTATATGTATATAAAAAGATTCAGCGTCCATCTATCTTTACTGCGTACAACTTTCTGCTGTCTGCTCCGAAAACGACAATATCCCCTCCTATGAGAGGCGAAGTCTTCCCGATCTTGTTCTTTATGGCAAATTTGAATACCCTTTTTTTGCTTATGATATCATATCCGTACAGAGCATAGTCCCTTGAACCGAAGAACACAGTATTCCCATCCACAGCGAATCCCCCCCGTACAGCGCCCCCTTTACGGAACTTCAGTTTATAATCCATCCACCTGTTGTCAGTACCATACGCATGCAGTATGGTGCCGTCACCGGTGTCTATGGAAACCATACCATCCATGGTGCCGAAAAAAAGCTGCCCTTCATGATAGAAAGGAAACGAGTCCGTTAGGCCGTCTACATGTGCCACCCATACATCTTTCATCTCATCAACTGAGACTTTATGAATAAAACCGCCTTCGGTGGCAAAATAAATACTTTCCCCGTCTGTTGTGATACCGGTCCTGACCCCGGCCCCCCGTCTCTCAATCCCGCTGAAATCAGTATATTTGTCCCTTGAGACGAACCTGCCCAGTTCATTCCCTCTCATATCATATTTGATCACAGAGGCTTCTGAGGAGTATATCAGAAGACCGCCTGTCAGCAGAGGGTCTATATGAGTGTAGGAAGAACGGATCTTTTTAATCAAACTCATGGATTCCCTGTCCATGATTGATATCATGCCTTCTTCATCGGCAAATATCAGATATTTTTCAGTCACGACTGGACGCAGATGTATCCATACATCATTATCATAGCTTCTGAGCACCTTCCCTGTCGCTGCATCGATCTCATACATCAGCCCGGCGTCGCTTCCAACATATATCCTGTCACCAAAACATACGGGAGATGATGTGTTCTGGTCTGACTGCCCCAGGTACTCGCTCCTCCAGACTTCTCTTCCTGTTTCGAGATCCAATGCGGCCAGGCAAGCGCCAAAGCCACCTTTCCTTGCTGACATATGTATCCCGTCTTTTACAGTGTGCACCCGTGGGATGATGAACTCTTTTTCTCCGTCCCCTGTCTCATCGGCAGTCCAGGTGACAACGATATCCTGCCCGGAGACCAGCAGTAGGTCTGTCTGGACTTTTACTGTCTCTCCGAGTTTATATTCCCACTGCGGCTCTTTTTTTGAGCACCCTTGTGTCACGAGAAGCACTGCGGCCATACATACGGCCA